>NZ_JBHXCW010000280.1:0-9271 GCF_042725365.1 Lentzea sp. NPDC060358
GTGTCGGGCGGGCCGCCGACCCCGGTGGTCACGCAGCGGCGGCACCCCACCACCCCACCGGCGTCGAGCTCCCCCGCGACGTCGACCGCCGCGACGCCCGCGCCCGCCGGGGATCGTTAGGCAGTCTTCAGGTTCAGCGCCGGGCAGAACCGGACAGGATGGGAGGAACCGCCGCCGGAAGGACCCGTCTTGACCCGAAGCCGTTCCATGCCCGCCGACGCGGAGGCCGTGTTCGACATCGTCTCCGACCTCGACAACGCGACCACCTGGCTGCCCGACTCCGTCGAGGTCGAGTTGAGCGGCCCCCACCTCATCCGCCTGTGGCTGCCCGCACTGCACGCCGAGGTCGGCGTCGAACGGCAGATCCGCATCGACTGGGAACGGCTGCGCATCACCTGGGGCAGCGAGACGACGACCTCCTGCTCCGGCACGCTGCAGGTGCTGCGGCTCGCCGAGGACCGCAGCGCGGTCAGCGTGCGGATCACCGGCCCGCCCGGCTCCTCGGCCGCCTCGGTCGACGCGTGGCTCGAGTCGGCGCTCGACGCGCTCGAGGCGGTCGTGTCCGCCGAGACGCTCGCCACCAGGGCGGTGCACCAGCCCGCGCGGTGACCGGCGCCGGGGTGGACGGAGTCGAGCCAGGTGACCGGCCGGCCGGGGTGCTCGAAGCACCACCGGCCCGCGGCCCGCGGGGGGTGGGCGGCCCGGTCCTCGCCGGGCGGGCGCCAGAGGTGGGCGGCCCGGTCCTCGCCGGCCGGCCCGCGGGGGGTGGGCGGCCCGGTCCCCGCCGGGCGTGCCCCAGAGGGTGGCGGAGTCGCCGGTGACCACGACCCGGCTGCCGGGATCCAGCGTGATCGTCATGGCGACGCCCCTGGCCGGGTGCGCCGGCAGGTCCCGCACACCGGACCAGCCAGCCAGGTGGCGCTCAGAGCCGTGGCAGCACACCCCTCGCGCACGGCCGAAGCCCGGACCCGCTGCGGGACCCGGGCTTCGCGGACGTGCTCGCTCAGGAGTGGACGGGGACCTGCTCGTAGATGGTCTTCCACTCGTAGGTGCCGACGAACCCGTTGGCCCACAGGGAGTTCACCCGGGCCGCCTCGGTGGAGTTGGGCGAGGCGACCGTGCACGACGTGCCGGGGCCACCACCCGACATCAGCTCGGAGCACGGGCCGCTGTAGTGGTCGGGCAGACCGAGGGCGTGCCCGGTCTCGTGCGCGGTGATGCGGGTGACGTAGTACTGCCGCGCCTGCGTGTAGTCGATGAAGATCGTGCCGCTGCCGTGGCCGTTGGTCGAGGCGTACGACCCGCGCGAGTCGTTGCCCTCGCGGTAGCGCAGGGTGGCCGCGCTGCGGTTCTCCACCAGCTTCACGTTGCTCACCCGCGCGTTCCAGTTCGCCGCGCCTTGCCGGATGGCGCTCGCGAACGTGGGGGCGCTGCTGGTGTCGTAGTAGACGGTGACCGCCGCCGCGGTGATCGGGCCCTCGTCGGCCGCGGCCTGGGCGACCACGGGTGCGACGAAGGTCGTGGACGCCGCGAGCGCGACGGTGAGGACGACTTTCCTGAACATGGGTGCTCCTCGCTTGCAGGGTGCGAAGAATGGAACCTGGGGGTTCCGCCACCCAACGTAAGGAACGTCGTCGCGCCCACTCGCCCGCCATTGGCGTGAAGCGGTTCACCGGTCTTGACTGTTGACGTTGCCCGTATTCCGGACGAATGCGATGAAGACGGGGAAAGGGAGCGAACGGCCGTCACCGTGCGTCAGAAACCCCGCCGGCGCTGCGGCTTCCGGCGATCAATTCCACGCAGGCACCATTCCCGGTCCACCCGGAATGTCGCTCGCATTCGTTCCCCGGCCGGCTCGGGAAAGCGCGGCGCGTCATCCGTCCGAGGCGAGCGCGGAGGCGGACCGGATCTGCGCGATCAGGACGTCCAGGTCCTCCAGCGGCGGGATGTCGGCCGCGGTCGAGGCGAGCAGCCGCGCGATCTCGGCCATCGCCTGCCGGTCCCGGTGCGGCTCGGGGATGCCGATGACGCGGGCCCTGCCCTCGGCGTCGCGCGTGACCGTGACCGCGCCGAAGCGGTGCCGCACCAGCGGCCGGGCCGGGTCGAGCGAGAAGTGGTCGAACACCAGGGGCGTGCTGACGCCGTCGTGCCCGGCCCGTTCCAGCTCGTCCTGGTCGAACCGCAGCAGCGACCGCTGGAGCGACCCGTCCGCGAGCCGTTCCTCCTGCAGCAGGATCGAGTACCGGTGGGCCGGGTCGACGCGCACCTCGCGGTCGTCGGCGGCGTCGAGCAGCCTCGCCAGCAGGCGGTACCGCTGCGCCATCGACGGCGTCGCGTGCCGGTCCGCCCGCAGTTCCTCGCGCACGAGCTCCGCCTCCACCGCCACCGCGAGCAGGCAGAGCACCGCGATCCCGAAGCCGATCCACGTCGGCTGGGCGAGCACGACGGCCGCGGCGCCCGCCGCGGAGAGCGCCGGTGGCGTGCACACGAGCGTGCGGCGCAACCACCGCGGTCGGGGTGACGAGCGACGCATGCGGCCTCCCTGGTGTGGCCCTGTCGTCAGCTGATCGGCCACACCGGCGCGGTCGTTACGCCCGGCGACGGGACGGCCACAAAGGACGGTCCGGCGTCACCGGTCGAGGTCCGCCGGCTCCAGGTCCCAGAGCTCCAGCTCCCGCAGCGCCGCCCGCACGTCCGGCACCACGGTCATCGCGTCGAGCAGGCCGAGCACGCCCAGCGGCCTCAGCAGCGCGCGACGGTCGGTGACCACCACGAAGCGCCTCCCCGACTTCGTGGCGCCGACGTGGGCGCCGTAGAGCACCCCCAGCACCGCGGAACTGCAGAACCGCACCGCGGCCGCGTCCGCGATCACCGGCAGCCCGCTGGCCACGGCGGCGTCGAGCACCGCGGACACCTCGCGCACCGCGATCACGTCGAGCTCCCCGGCCATGCGCACGAGGTACACCCCCGACGTCTGGACCGTGGAGAGCGAGAACGGAGGCGATTGGTCGCCGACGAGTTCCTGGGATCCGGAGATGAACACCGAGGTCTCCCCCTGAGCACGAGCCGCGTGAAGCCGGAAGCGGCGTGCTACCTGTTTGAACACGACCACACACCGTGAACTCTACGGGTCGGCCGGGCCGCGGTGTGTTCCGCCGGACGCGGCGATCGGGACACGGCCGGGTGACGGTGTCGTGACCGGGAAATGTGATCGTGCATGGATGCCGGGCCGGCCGGGTACTGAGTGTTCGCCGTGCATGCGCGCATCCACACGGCCGGCTGTTTTCGGATGGCCCGGTCCGGGTCGGCGGCAGAACGTTGAAACCTCCAGCGTCGTGTCGCCGGCCCGGTACCCGGACAGAGGCCGAAAGGCTCTCCGACGGTCGCGGAGATCGCCGTAGGATCTGCTTGCGCGCGTCGAACGGGACGCCGTGGAACTCCGCCCATGCAGACGAAGGAGCGCCGCGGCATGCACGACTCCACGGGGACGGAGCTCCGGCAGGCTCCCGGCGACGACCGCCCGGACCCGCTGGCACGGCTGGACGACGCCGCCGACGCCCTGGCGGTGCTGCGCGACACGTTCTCCGGCGCGGAGCCCCTCGGCGAGGCGCTGCAGCGGCTCGCGGACACCGCGACCAAGGTCATCCCCGATGCCGACGGCGTCACCATCTCCATCGTGGAGCCCGGCCGGCCGCGCACCGTCGCGGCCACCGACAGCGCGCTCGCCCGGATCGACGAGGACCAGCACCGGGCGGGCCGTGGCCCCGGCCTCGAGTCGGCGCGCACCCTCAAGCCCGTGCGCGCGGCCGTGGGCGAACGGTCCGAGCAGTGGCCCGAGTTCGAGCTGGCGGCCGCCGAGAACGACGTCCGCGCCTACCTGTCGGTCCCTCTCGTCCTGCCGGCCACGGACTCCTCCGACGTGCGGCACCTCGGGACGCTCACGATCCACAGCCAGACCGCCGCCGCGTTCGACCCCTACGACGAGGGGCTCCTGCTGCTGTTCACCACGGCCGCGTCCGCAATCGTCACCAACGCCCAGCGCTGGCAGCGGTCCCGCGACCGGGCCCAGCACCTGGAGCGGGCGCTGCACTCCCGCGCGACGATCGAACAGGCCAAGGGCGTGCTGATGGCCGTGCACTCCTGCTCGGCGGAGGCGGCGTTCGCCATGCTGGTCGAGCGGTCCCAGAACGGGAACGTCAAACTCCGCGACGTGGCCGAGGCGCTCATCCAGTCGATCAGCACGCGCGGCTGAAGGACCGCACGTCCCGGTACCCGTTTTCGCTTTGCCCCGAACGTGTGAAACCGCACAGCACCACGCCGGGCCGGTGGTCATGCCCCGCGGCATCACCCTTCGTAGCATCGGGTGAACAACGGCGGCGCTGCCAGGGTGAGGTGCGGGATGACTTCGAGCGGAACGGTGTCTGCGGCGGGAACGCGGATCTCCCGGCACGACGACGTGCTGGTGGCCGTGATCAGCGGCGAACTCGACATGACCAGCGTCGACGGGATCGCGGCGACCCTCTTCGACGAGCTGGGCACCGGTCCCGGCGGCATGGTCGTGGACCTCTCGGTCAGCTTCCTCGGCTCGTCCGGGCTGTCGATGCTGCTGGAGCTGTACCGGCGGGCCCGGCGCGCGGAGATCGGGTTCGCCCTCGTCGCCGTGGAGGCGGCGGCGGTGCGGCCCCTGACGGCGAGCGCTCTCGCCCACGTGCTGCCCGTGACCGGGTCGGTGGACGAGGCGCTGGCGCTGGTCCGGCAGAACCGGGACTGACCCGGTCCCCGCCGTTCACGCCGTCGCGGCCTCGATCGCGGCGAGGTCACGGGTGGCGTAGCGGAGGTGGTCCCACTCCTCCTGCAGGATCGTGTGCAGGCACGAGAGCACGGTCTCCGCGTGCCCCGGAGCCCAGGGGTTCTCCCGCTGCTGCGCCAGGTCCGCCTCCGTGACGGCCGAGAGGAAGTCGCGCACCATCGCGATCCGGCCGGCCCGCACCGCCAGCACCTCCGCGTACGGCACCGGGTCCGTCGTGAAGGCCGACGGGTCCAGCCCGTCCTCCTCCGCTCCCGCGTTCGCGAGGCCCGCCGGGTGGTAGGGCTCGGCGTGCCGCAGGACCGCCCGGTTGAGCCAGGTGTCGGTCGCCATCACCAGGTGCCGCAGGGTCTGCGCGAACGACCACTCGCCCCCGACCGACACGTCGGTCGTGCCCGCGGGCAGCGTCGCGGCGTGGTCGACCGCCGCGGCCCAGGCTCGTTCCACCGCGGCCCACGCGGACCGCAGCCCGTCCGGCGTGGTGGCCCGCCGCTCGGCGCGGCCGGGGAAGCGGCGGTCGAGCTCGGCGTCGACGAGCGGGACCACGTCGACGCCGTTCAGCAGCAGGACGCCGCCTCCTTCGAAGAGCCACGGCGCGTCGATGTCCATCCCCTGCACGTCGACGCCGCGCAGGACCACATCGGACAGTCCCGACGAGACGAACCGCGCGCCGGTGAGCGGCACGCGGTCGAACCGCGCTCCCCGCAGGTCGTCGGACGGGCCGAAGGCCGGTGTGCTGTGCTCTGGCATGCCAGGAGGTTACGGCGCGGCGGCCGTCCGTTCACGGCGTTCGCGCGAGCTCCCCGCGCGAGAGGTCAGTGCCCCATGCCGTTGAGCACGTCGGTCAGCTGACGCTCGGTGTCGTTGCCGAGCTTCTCGAAGACCACCTTGGCGATCGGCGTCGCGAGCTTGGCCGCGCCGTGGAAGTGCAGCTCGTTGGTGTAGGTGATCTTCGAGCCGGTGCCCTCCGGCACGACGTCGATGGTCTCGGTGGACGTGGCGGTGTCGTTGCGCCCCACCAGGACCACGCGGTCGCCGGTGAGCTGTTCGAGCGTGTAGGTCAGCTCGGTGCTGATGCCGGCGATCTTCGAGGTGTTGTGCCACGACGACCCGACGCGGACGGGACCCGCGTCCTCGCGGGTGCACCGCTCGGTGCCGGGGTCCCACTGCTCGGCGTTGCCGAAGTCGGCCAGGTAGGGGACGACGACCGCCGGAGAGGGCTGGACCGTGAACGTGCGCGAGACGGTGGACATGCGTGCTCCCTCTTCGGTGTTCGTGAACGCGGTCCCGGCGGAGCTCACCGCTCGCCGGCCCGGACCGTCAGATACCCGTTTCGCACGCTGCCGTACCAAAGACACCCGTTCGCGTTCTCCCCGGTGGCACCGCCGATCCGCCTTACCAGAGCTAAAGTGTTAGCGCTCACTTTAGCTTCCTCTCGATTTCCTCGATCTCGTTCGACCGTGATCGACGGCGTTCGACGTGCATGTTTTCCCTCTTTACGAACCCCGGTCCCCCATCCAGCTCAATTGTCGGGACAAGTCGAGGTCGTCTGCTTGTGAGCGTGAACACGGAGCTGCAACACTCCTCCCGCACTCGCCCCGCCCATCACGCCCGCATTCCGGGCACGTCCGGTGAAAGTGTGGAAGATGAAACTGACATCGAGGTCGGTCTCACTCGTCCCGATCGCGTCGGCGGTCGCGGCCGCGGTCGTCGGAGCTGTGCTCCTCGCGTCCGCTCCCGCGAGCGCGGCGACCACTCTCGGCGCCGCAGCCGCCCAGTCCGGCCGCTACTTCGGCACGGCGGTCGCGGCGGGCAAGCTGAGCGACCAGACCTACGTGAACATCCTCAACACCGAGTTCAACATGGTCACGGCCGAGAACGAGATGAAGTGGGACGCGACCGAGCCCAACCGCGGCCAGTTCAACTACTCCGGCGGCGACCGCATCCTCAACCAGGCCGTGGGCAACGGCAAGAGGGTCCGCGGCCACGCCCTGCTGTGGCACCAGCAGGAACCCGGCTGGGCCCAGCGCCTGGAGGGCTCGGACCTGCGCCAGGCCATGATGAACCACGTCACCCAGGTCGCCACCCACTACAAGGGCAAGATCTACGCCTGGGACGTCGTGAACGAGGCGTTCGCCGACGGCGGTGGCGGCGGCCGTCGTGACTCGAACCTGCAGCGCACCGGCAACGACTGGATCGAGGCGGCGTTCCGCGCGGCCCGCGCGGCCGACCCCGGCGCCAAGCTCTGCTACAACGACTACAACACCGACGGCGTCAACGCGAAGTCCACCGGCATCTACAACATGGTGCGCGACTTCAAGTCCCGTGGTGTGCCGATCGACTGCGTGGGCTTCCAGTCCCACCTCACGAACAACGCGCCGTCGGACTACCAGTCGAACCTGCAGCGCTTCGCCAACCTCGGCGTCGAGGTGCAGATCACCGAGCTCGACATCGCCGGCAGCAACCAGGCCAACGCCTACGGCGCGGTGACGAGGGCGTGCATGGCGGTCCGCGCCTGCACCGGCATCACCGTGTGGGGCATCCGCGACACCGACTCGTGGCGCACCGGCCAGAACCCGTTGCTGTTCACCGGTTCCGGCGCCAAGAAGGCCGCCTACAACTCGGTGCTCGACGCGCTGAACGCGGGTGGTCCCGGTCCCACGACGACGACCACCACCACCACGTCCAACGGCCCTGGCCCCGGTCCTGGTGGCTGCACGGCGTCGGTGTCGCTGAACCAGTGGAGCGACGGGTTCGTCGCCACGGTCAAGGTCACCGCCGGGTCCAGCGCGCTGACCGGCTGGCGGGTCACGGCGACCCTGTCGAGCGGGACGGTCACCTCGTCCTGGAGCTCGAACCGCAGCGGCACCAGCGGAACCGTCACCTTCACCAACGTGGACTACAACGGGGCGGTGCCGGCCGGCCAGTCCACCGAGTTCGGCTTCCAGGGCACCGGCAGCGGGTCCGGGCTCTCCCCTTCCTGCACCGCCGCCTGACACACCACCGGAGGACGGCTCACGCGGTCCGGGCGTCCCGGTCCGCGTGAGCCTCCCTGCCCTCGGGAGACGACGATGACCACGAAACGAAGGTTCTGGACGGCCACCGCCGCGGTGGTGGCCGTCCTGCTGTCCCTGATCGCCCCGGCGAGAGCGGACAACCCGATCGTGCAGCACATCTACACCGCCGACCCCGCGCCGTTGGTCCACAACGGACGCGTGTACCTCTACACGGGACACGACGAGGACGGCTCGACCTGGTTCACCATGAAGGAGTGGCGCGTCTGGTCCTCGGCCGACATGGTCAACTGGACCGACCACGGTTCCCCCATGAACCTCGCCACCTTCAGCTGGGCCAAGCAGGACGCCTGGGCCGGGCAGGCGATCGAGCGCAACGGCAAGTTCTACTGGTACGTCCCCGTCGTCACCAAGGCCACCGGGCGCCCCGCCATCGGCGTCGGCGTGTCCGACAGCCCCACCGGGCCGTTCCGCGACGCGATCGGCCGGCCGCTCGTCGAGAACGGCGAGATCGACCCGAGCGTGATGATCGACGACGACGGGCAGGCCTACCTGTACTGGGGCAACCCGAACCTGTCCTACGTGCGGCTCAACGCCGACATGACCTCGTACTCCGGCGGCATCAACCGGATCCAGCTCACCACGGCGGGCTTCGGCACCCGCACCGGCGACCCGAACCGGCCCACCCTCTACGAGGAGGGGCCGTGGGTCTACAAGCGCAACGGCCTGTACTACAACGTCTTCGCGGCCAAGTGCTGCTCGGAGTTCATCGCCTACTCCACCGCGCCCGGCCCCACCGGGCCGTGGACCTACCGCGGCACCGTGATGCCCACCCAGGGCAACAGCTTCACCAACCACCCCGGCATCGTCGACTTCAAGGGCGGCTCGTACTTCTTCTACCACAACGGCGCCCTGCCCGGCGGTGGCGGCTTCACCCGCTCCGTCGCCGTGGAGAAGTTCTCCTACAACTCCGACGGCACCATCCCGACGATCACCATGTCCACCACCGGGCCACCCGCCGCGGACACGCTGAACCCGTACGTCCGCCAGGAGGGCGAGACCATCGCCTGGGGCAGCGGTGTCGAGACCGAACCGTCGAGCGAGGGCGGCCTGAACCTCAGCCACCTCAACAACGGCGACTACGTGAAGCTCAAGAACGTCGCCTTCGGCAACGGCGCCAGGACCTTCACCGCCCGCGTCTCCTCCACCGTGGCGGGGAGCTCGATCGAGGTCCGCTCCGGCGGCCCGACCGGCGCCCTGGCCGGAACGTGCTCGGTGCCGAACACGGGCGGCTGGCAGACGTGGGCCACCGCCTCCTGCTCGGTGAGCGGGCTGACCGGCACCCGCGACCTCTACCTGAGGTTCGCCGGTGGCGGCAGCTACCTGCTCAACGTCAACTGGTGGCAGTTCAGCGCCTGATCCCTCCTCGCCGGCGCACCGACGCCAGTGG
>NZ_JBHXCW010000281.1:0-9260 GCF_042725365.1 Lentzea sp. NPDC060358
TTTCCGGACCGCTGCGGCACTGCTCTCAGAACGCCTCGTCGACCGCGTCCGCGAACTCGCCCATCGACCCGAACTCCAGGTCGTAGCGGAACTCGCCGGACGGCCGCGGTGTCGCGCCCCAGCCGGGCCGGTCGTGCCGGCGGTTGATCCACACCGACGGCAGCCCCTCGCGCTTGGCCGGAACGTGGTCGTGGAACAGGCTTTGCGCCACGTGCAGCAACCCCGACCGCTCCACGCCGAGCTCGCCGAGCTTCGCGTCCAGCGCCCGGAAGTGGTTCTCCGCCGGCTTGTACGCGCCGACGTCCTCCGCGGTGATGATCGCCGCGAAGTCCCCGCGCAGCTGCCGGTTGCTGCCCGCGAACCCCGCGCGGTGCACGTTGGACAGGATGATCAGCCGGTAGCGGGAGGCCAGCCGAGCCAACGCGTCCGCGGAGTCGGGGAACGCGGGCCAGTCCGGCACCGAGCCACCCAGCCGGCGCGCCCACTCGTCGCTCACCTCGCGCCCCAGCGCGGCACCGGTCCGCCGGAACGCCTCCGCCAGCACGTCCGGGTACAGCGCCGTCGGCGTCGCCGCCTCAACGGCCGCCTCCTCGTCCGCGTAGGCGAGCAGCAGCTCCTCGTCGGAGAGACCGAGCCCCTCCGCCCACGGCGAGAGCACCGCGGCGATGCCGGCCTCCCAGTCGATGAGGGTGCCATAGCAGTCGAAGCTGAGCGCCTGGAACTTAGTCAGGTCCATGTGTAGAACTGTAGTACAGTTCAACTGCGCAGCAGCTAGTTAGACTGGCCACATGTCCGCCCTCGAAGGCCTGGCAGTGCGCCGCACCACCACGGCCCAGCAACTGGCCGACGGCCTGTCCGAACGGATCATGGCCGGCGCCTTCGGCCCCGGCGACAGGCTCAGGGAGAGCGCGATCGCCGCCGAACTGGGCGTCGCGCGCAACACCATCCGCGAGGCCGTGCGCATCCTCGAACTCACCGGCCTGGTCCGCTACGAGGTCAACCGCGGCGCCGTCGTCATCGCCCCCACCCGCGAGACGGTCGAGGCGCTCTACACGGCCCGCGAACGCCTGGAGACCGCCGCGATCGCCCGCACACCGAGCCCGGCGCAGCTGGAGGCGATCACCGACGCGTTCGCCTCACTGGAACAGGCCGCGCGCACCGGTGACGCAGGTCTGGTCATCGACCGCGACCTCGCGTTCCACCAGGCCATCGTCGGGCTGCTCGACAGCACGAGGCTCTCGGAGTTCTTCGCCGGCCTGACCAAGGAGCTGCGCTTCTACCTGGCGGTGCTGAGCAAGTCGGAGACGCCGGACGAGGTCGTCGCCGAGCACCGGCTGATCTTGGACGCCATCCGGGGTGGTGATCGCGAGCGGGCGGTCGCCGAGATCCGTGCGCATGTGGAGACGAGCGTGCGGCGGTTGAGCGAGCTGCTGTAGGCCGCGCTTAGCGGGGTTGGCAGGCGGGGATTTCTCGTAACGAGCGCGCCCCTCGTAACGAGTGCGCCCCTCGCATCGAGTGCGCCCCTCGCAACGAGGGACCCCCTCGCTGAAGTGCGCCCTTGCTTGAAGTGCGCCCCTCGCTTTGAGGGATCCCCTCGCCTGAGGGGAACCCTCGCCACGAGGGCCACTCAAGTCCACTTAGGTTTCAGCGCCCTCGCATGGAGCGCGCCCCTCGACCGCAGTGCGCCCCTCGACCGCAGTGCGCCCCTCGGTCGCAGTGCGCCCCTCGGTCGTAGCGCGCCCCTCGGTCGTAGCGCGCCCCTCGGTCGTAGCGCGCCCCTCGGTCGTAGCGCGCCCCTCGGACTCAGCGCGCCCCTCGCCCAGGCGTGCCCTCACTCCACCCCGCCGGACACCGCCCAGCACTCACCACCCACCGCCCAGGCCCTACCGCCCAGGCCGCCCCGGCTCAGTGGGCAAGGTGAAGGGAGGCCGGTTCCCGTTGCCCGGCCCCGGCGACCCCGACGGCGGCGGGTTCGGCGTACCGGGCGGCGGCTCGGTGGGTGCGGGCGGCGGCACGTAGCCCGAGCTCACCAGCAGCGTGATCACCGTGCCGCGCAACGCGTTGCCGCGCGGCGTCTGGCTCACGACCGTGCCCTTGGGCTGCTCGGAGTTCACCGACTGCTGGCTCGCCTTGTAGCCCGCCTGGTCGAGGGTCCGGATGGCGTCGTTGACCTGGCGGCCCACGACGTCCGGGATCTGGATCTCCTTGCCGCCCTTGAGGTAGCGGGGTTCGACGGCGGGCAGCTGCGACACCGGGGCCGAGCCGTGCACCTTCGTCATCGTCTCGAACCACGTCTTCGCAGGGATGGTGCCGCCGAAGATGTTGCCGTTGCCGCACAGGCGGGGTGCGCCGTTGCCCGCCAGGCAGATCGGGCGGGGGGTGGTGCCGTCGTTGAACGTCTGCACGGCGCCCGCGAAGTCCGGGGTCGCGCCGATGAACGCCGCCGACTTGTACTCCTCGGTGGTGCCCGTCTTCGCGATCATCGGGCGGGTCCACTTGGCGGCGCGGGCGGCCGCGGCGGCGGTGCCGTTGCCGACGTCGTCCTTGCTCATGCCGACCGCGAGGCCGTTCGCGAGGCCCTCGGCGACGACCTGCTCGCACGGCGCCTCGTTGAGCGTGACGGCCTTGCCGTTGCGGTCGAGCACCTTCGCGACCGGGGTGGGCGGGCACCACTTGCCGCCGCTCACGATGGTCGCGGCCACGTTCGCGAGCTCCAGGGTGGACACCGGGGCCGGGGAGAGCGTGAAGGAGGCGTTGCCGCCGTTCTGCTTGTAGAACTCCGTCTGCGAGACGCGGTTCTGCTTGTCCTTGGCCTTCGGGTCGGGACGGGTGCCCTGCAGGTTCGTCGCCATCGTCTCGCGCATGCCCAGGCGCGAGGCCATGTCGACCACCGCGTCCATGCCGGTCTGCTCTTCCAGGATCACGAAGCCGGTGTTCGGCGACGTGGCGAGGGCCTGCTGCAGCGACATCGACGACGGGTAGCTCGAGTCGAAGTTCGAGAGGCAGTACCAGCGGGTGCCGGGCTCGCCGGTGCTCGGGCAGCGCTGGGCGCCGCCCTTGAAGACCCGCGAGGTGTAGGACGTCGGCGTCTGGATGACGTTCTCTATGCCGAGGCCCTTCTCGAGCGCCGCCGCGGCCGTGAAGACCTTGTAGACCGAGCCCGCGCCGAACTTGTTCTCGACGCCGCTCGGCAGGTCGTACGTCGTCTGGCGCAGGTCGGCCTTCAGGCCGTAGTCGCGGTTCGCGACGAGCGCCAGCACCTCGTGGCGCTCCTTGCCGGGCTTCACGACGGCCATGGTGTTCGCGATGCCGTCGACGCCCTTGCCGACGCCCGCCTCCGCCGCGGCCTTCGCCTGCTGGGTGACCGTGCGGTCCAAAGTGGTCTGGATCGTGTAGCCGCCGGTGCGCAGCTGCTCCTCGCTGAAGCCGGCGCGCTGGAGGTAGTTCACGACGTACGAGCAGAAGAAGCCGTTCTCGGGTCCGGCGCCGACGCAGCCGTTCGGCGGCGTGCGCACCGGGTTGGCGAGCCCGAGCCCTTCCTTCTTCGCCGCCTCGCCCGCGTCGCGCGACAGCTTGTCGTTCTCGACCATCCGGTCGATCACTTTGTTCCGGCGCTCCAGCGCTTTGTCCGGATACGCTTCGGGGTCGAGCGCTGACGGACTGTTCACCATTCCGGCGAGCATCGCCGACTGGGGAACCGTCAACTTGTCGGGCGTCGTGTTGAAGTAAGCCTGGGCGGCCGCGGCGATGCCGTAAATGGTCGAGCCGAATGGGACGACGTTGAGGTAGCGGGCGAGGATCTCCTCCTTGCCCAGCTTGCGCTCGAGCTGCAGGGAGATGCGGGCCTCGCGCATCTTGCGCGCGATGGTCTGCTCCTGGGCCTTGGCCTGCTCGAGCTTGTTGTTCCGCGCCACGACGTGGACCAGGTAGTTCTTCACGTACTGCTGGGTGAGCGTGGACGCGCCCTGCGAGACCGAGCCGCTGACCTGGTTCGTCAGGCCCGCGCGGATCGTGCCCTTCCAGTCGACGCCCTGGTGCTCGTAGAACCGCCGGTCCTCGACCGAGATCAGCGCCGCCTTCATCGTCGGCGAGATCTTCTCGGGCGGTGTGAGCACCCTGTACTGGTCGAACAGGTAGGCGATGGGCGCGCCCTCCTTGTCGGTGACTGTCGTGATCAACGGTGGGTCCGTCGTCACGAGGTCGGCGGAGATGCTGTCCACGGTGTCGCTGGCCCTGTTCGAGACGAGGCCGGTCGCGCCCACGACTGGGAACAGCATGCCGGCGAGGAGAACCCCAGCCAGCAGGCACAGGCCGAGCATCTTGAGCACGCCATTCCTGACTCGCACGCGGGCCAGCGTACGCCGTACACGAACGGGTGAGCGTGATCAGTAAGTGCCGTTACTCAGCATGAGTAGAGATACGCAAGACAGGTAACAGTCGGGTGACCCAGGGTTGGAAGGGGAACCGAACGGCACTACAGTCCGTCAACGTCCAAGGAATGCAGTCGTGGCTCGAACGCTACGGCATCCGTGGCAGGGGTGTGGCGGATTTTCCACATTTGGACGGCACTGAGGAGTGGGGGATATGAACCAGGGGGATTGGCGTATCAACGCTTCGTGCAGGGATGAGGAGCCGGACCAGCTCTTCGTCCGAGGTGCGGAGCAGCGCAAGGCGAAGCTCGTGTGCCTGGGATGCCCGGTGCGCATGGAATGCCTGGCCGAAGCGCTGGACAACAGGATCGAGTTCGGTGTCTGGGGAGGCATGACCGAGCGCGAACGCCGCGCTCTGCTGCGCCGTCGCCCGGACGTGGAGTCGTGGTTCGAACTGCTCGACAACGCACGTCAAGAGCACGTCGAGGACACGAGGGTCGGTTAACGGCAGGTGAACATCTCATTCACCGGCGAGACGGCGGCCGATCTCCCGTAGGCCGTCGAGGTCGTGCACGTCCGCGGGCAACGCGGGCACGCCGACCAGCGACACACCGGGATGAGCACGCGTGAACCGGGCGAGCAGCCGCTTCTCTCGATCGGCGACTGCCACCCGGTCCGCGTGCAGCCGGAGCACCGCCGCGGCGAGCGGCGCGTTACCGGAGCGGTCGAGGTCGGCCGCTGCGGCGAGCGCCTTCGCCGCGGGCAGGTCCGCCGCGAGCACCGGGTGGGTCCTGTTCGCGACGAGGCCGCACAGGGGCATGCCCTCCGCGCTGAGCCGTTCCACGAAATAGCTGGCTTCCCGCAGCGCGTCGGGTTCCGCCGCCGCCACCACCACGAAACCGGTTCCGGGCGAGCGGAGGAGTTCGTAGGTCCGCTGGGCGCGCTCGCGGAATCCTCCGAACATGCTGTCGAAGGCCTGGACGAAGGTCGACGCGTCCTGCAGCAGCTGGCCGCCGACGATCGTCGAGACGGCGCGCGTGAAAAGGCTGAAACCGGTTCCGACGATCTTCATCAGGCCGCGGCCGCTCGCCCGCGCGGGCGCCGAGAGCATCCGGATGAACCGGCCGTCGAGCACCGTCGACAACCGCTGCGGCGCGTCGAGGAAGTCGAGCGCGGACCGGCTCGGCGGGGTGTCGACGACGACGAGGTCCCACTCGTCCTGCGCCACCAGCTGGCCCAGCTTCTCCATCGCCATGTACTCCTGCGTGCCGGAGAACGACGACGAGATGGTCTGGTAGAAGGGGTTCGACAGGATCTGGTCGGCCCGGTCGCGGCCCGCGTGCGTCAGCACCATGTCGTCGAACGTGCGGCGCATGTCCAGCATCATCGCGAACAGCTCGCCCTTGGGCTCGAAGCCGTCCACCACGACCTCGCGCGGGTGGTTGTCGAGCTCGCGCAGGCCGAGCGACTGCGCGAGCCGCCGGGCCGGGTCGATCGTCAGCACGACGACGCGCCTGCCGCGTTCGGCCGCCCGCAACGCCAGCGCCGCCGCCGTGGTCGTCTTGCCCACGCCGCCGGAGCCGCAGCAGACCAGGACGCGGGTCTCCGGGTCGTCGAGCAACGGGTCGAAGTCGAGCTTGTTCACCGCACACCCGCCGCGACCAGCACCTCGGCCAGTTCGTAGAGGGCCGCCACGTCGACCCCGTCGGTCAGTTCCGGCAGGTCGAGCGTCGGCAGGTCGGACTCGCGGAGCAGTTCCATCGCCTCCTGTTGCGACTGCACCCTGATGGCGTGCTCGACCGTCTCGTCGACCAGGCCCTCGAGCGTGAACTCGTCGAGGTCGAGACCGGCGGCGGCGAGGCCCGCGCGCACCCGCGACCCGTCGACCCTGCCCTCGGCGGCGACGGGGATCGAGCGAGCCGGCAGCCGTTCCGGCTGGACCCGGTTCACGAGCACCGCGCCCGGTCGCAGGTCGGCGCCGTCGAGCTCGGCCACCGCGTCGAGCGTCTCGCGCACCGGCATCTCCTCCAGCAGCGCGACCAGGTGCACCGCGGTGTCACCCGAGTGCAGCAACCGGACCACGCCCTCGCTCTGCCCCTTGATCGGCCCGACCTTGGCGAGGTCGGCCATGGCCTTGGTGACGTCCAGGAACTTGACGACGCGGCCCGTGGGCGGCGCGTCGAGCACGACGGCGTCGTAGAGGTGGCGGCCGTCCGGGCCGACGCGGTTCACGCACTCCTTGACCTTGCCGGTCAGCAGCACGTCCCGCAGGCCGGGCGCGAGGGTGGTCGCGAACTCGATGGCGCCCATCTTGCGCAGCGTGCGGCCCGCGAACCCGAGGTTGTAGAACATCGCCAGGTACTCCAGCAGCGCGGCCTCGGCGTCCACGGCCAGCGCGTGCACCTCACCGCCGCCGGGCGCGGACGCGATCCGCTCCTCGGAGTACGGCAGCGGGGCGTGGTCGAAGAGCTGGGCGATGCCCTGCCTGCCCTCCACCTCGACCAGCAGCACCCGGCGGCCGCCGGTGGCCAGCGCGAGAGCGAGCGCCGCCGCGACCGTGGTCTTGCCGGTGCCGCCCTTGCCGGAGACCACGTGCAGGCGGGCACGGGTCAGCTCCTCGGTCCACGACGTCACACGTCCAGACTAGGTGTGAATTCGGTCGAAGGTGGACTGGTCGGTCAATCGACCATGGTGAGGAAGAGAACGGCGAAGGCCGTCGCGGCCACCAGTGCCCAGGCCACGACCGACGGCAGCCACAGGGCGATGCCGATCGTGACGACCACCACGACGACCAGACCGATCAGCCCGGCCTGCACGACCTGCTCGCGCCGGCTGTGCTTGCGGTCGCGCACCTGGGCCATGGCGACGAGCACCATCACCAGCCCGCCGATCGCGAACAGGCTGGTGGCGACGATCCGCCAGGTCTCCACGTGATCAAGGTAGCGCCAAGGGAGACAACCCCGCAGGCATCGATCGGGTGGCGCGTTAGGCTCCGCGCATGACGAAGTGGGAGTACGCGACCGTGCCGTTGTTGATCCACGCCACGAAGCAGATCCTCGACCAGTGGGGTGACGACGGCTGGGAGCTGGTCACGGTCCTGACGAACCCGACCGGTGAGCAGCACGTCGCGTACCTGAAGCGGGTCAAGGCGTGAGCGGCTGGAAGACGCGGCTGGAGGAGCTCGGCATCGAGCTCCCCGGTGTCGCCGCCCCGCTCGCCGCGTACGTCCCCGCCACGCAGAGCGGTCCGTGGGTCTTCACCTCGGGCCAGCTGCCCTTCGTGGACGGCAAGCTGCCCGCCACGGGCAAGGTCGGCGCGGAGGTCTCCCCCGAGGAGGCCAAGCAGTACGCCGCGACCTGCATCCTCAACGCGCTGGCGGCCGTCGACGCGCTCGTGGGGATTGACTCGATCAAGCGAGTCGTGAAAGTTGTCGGGTTCGTGGCCTCCGCCGAGGGCTTCACGGGGCAGCCGGGTGTCGTGAACGGCGCCTCGGAGCTGCTGGGGGAGATCTTCGGCGACGCGGGCAAGCACGCCCGGTCGGCCGTGGGGGTCGCAGAGCTGCCGATCGGCGCTCCGGTGGAGATCGAACTGATCGTCGAGGTGTGACATGTCGGACACGTGCCACGAACTGCTGCTTCGGCTCGCCGGGCGCCTTCCTGACGACCTGCTGTGGCGGTACCGGGACTGGGCGGCCTCCGACGCGTACTCGGTGCTCGCGCGGTCGCTGCCGCGCACGCTGCTGCACGGGCGCATCCCCCTGACGGACCACGAGACTCGCCTTTTGCTGGACGCGCTCGTACCCTATGGGGCCGAACCCGGTGCTCTCAGTTCGGTCAAGGGGCTGGACGAACTGCCCCCCACCGACTACACCTTTTCCCCGGAATCACCCGATCGGGTGTCCATGGGGGATTCCGCGACCGTCGTCCTCGGTGCCACGCTGCGTGGCCGGAACGGGGTCGGAGAGGTTCGCACCTGCTGGCGCATCGGTCCCTCCGGGGTCAGCCGCGTCCTGCTGGTGGCGGCCACGTCCGGCCACGCCCGGCTGACCGGCGAGTTGCAGCGCGTTCTGCGGGCGTTGGGCGAGCACGACCCGTGCGTCGAGGTCGTGCCGTCCGGTCTGGACCTGCCGCCCTACCACCGGGCGGCGCTGGCGGCATCGGAGCTGGTGTGCGCCGGCGCCGAGTCCGAGGAGCACCTGGTGCTCAGCTAAGGAGAGTTGCCGTGACGAACGACGGTGTCGGCCTGCCGGTCCGTCTGCACGATCTCCTGCTGTCGATGGCCGGGCGGATCGACGACGCCGCCCTGTCGCAGGCCCGCGAGTTCCTCGCGGTCGGAGAGCTCGACCGCGCGGTCGAGATGCTGGTCGGAACGCTTCTCGCCGGCGGCATCCCGGTGCTGCCCGACGAGCGTGCGGCCATCACGTGGGCGTTGCACGAGGTCCGCTCGGACGCGTCGCTGACCGACCGCCTGCCGGTCGCGGAGATGCTCCCTTTATAGCGCCAACGATTCACGTCCGAGACCGACCCGGTCTCGGACGTCACCGGTGTGCTGGCCCGCGCGGTCGCGGTGCTGCCCGACGTCCGCTCGGTGCGGGCCGTCTGGCGCTCCTCGCCGACGGGGTCGACACCGGGACCGCTGCCGCAGCGGGTGGTGCTCGTGGACGTCGGGCCGCAGGGATTCCCGCCCGCGACCGCGTACCGGATCGACACGATGCTGCGGAAGGCCGGCGTGCGCGCCGCGGTCGAGGTGCTGACCACCGGGACGCAGCTCGGCGAGTACCACGCGGCCGCGATGACGTCCTCGCAGCAGGTGCCGATCTCCTCCGCCGCGGCGATGAGGGTCGCCGAGCCGGTCTCGCCGCAGGGGGCCTGGTTCGACCAGTCCGAGGAC
>NZ_JBHXCW010000282.1:0-9247 GCF_042725365.1 Lentzea sp. NPDC060358
GGATTTCGCGGCGCCCCGGTCTGCTGTGCGGACTAGCGCACCATGCTGCGCACCTGCCGTGCGGCGACGGAGAGCGTGGCCAGGTCCAGCTGGTGGACCCGGTTGATCTCCTCCAGGGCGCCGCGCGAACGGGCCAGGCGGGACGCGTTGGCCTGCTCCCACCTGGCGATCTTCTCGGTCGCCGTGTCCTCTTCGTCGCTCGCCCGCAGCACGTCGACGGAGATGGCCCGCAGCGACGAGTAGAAGTCGTCGCGCAGGGCCAGCCGCGCCAGCGCGTGCCAGCGGTTGCCCCGCTCCAGGTTCGTCACCGAGTCCAGCATGTGGTCGATGTCGAGGTGGTCGGACAGCGCGAAGTACAGCTCGGCCGTCTCGCGGTGCGTGCGCTCCGGTCCCGCGCCGCCGGTCGGGCCGAACTCGCGTTCGGCCAGCTCGGCGATCTCGGTGACGTCGAGCAGCCCGTACATGTAGAGCAGCGCCGCGACCTTGCGCGCGAGCTCCGCCGGAACGCTCTGTTCGACGTAGTGGTCGGCCTTGCCCGCGACCACGGCCAGTTCCTTGCCCTGCAACAGGTCGAAGGCGTACGGGCTCAGCTCCTCGACCACGCCGCGGAAGCGGTTGATCGTGGACCCGACCGCGAGCGGCTGCGGGCGGTTCGACAGCAGCCAGCGCGACGCGCGGTCGAGCAGGCGGCGGGTCTCCAGGACCATGTTGTCCTGGACGTCCGTCGGCACCACGTTGTCCAGCGCCTCGATCTCGCGCCAGATCGACGGCAGGTCGAAGACCTGGGTGACCACGGCGTACGCGCGCACGGCGTCCGTGGCCGACGCGCTCATCTCCTCGGACAGCCGGAACGCGTAGGAGATGCCGCCGCCGTCGACGACCTCGTTGACGACGACCGTGGTGATGATCTGCCGCGCCAGCGGGTGGTTCGGGATGGCGGCGCCGAAGCGTTCGCGCAGCAGGCTCGGGAAGTAGTCCGGGAGCTTGCGGGTGAACGTGTCGATCGTCGGGATGTCGCTCGCGAGCAGCTCTTCCTTCAGCGTGAGCTTGGTGAACGCGAGCAGCGTGGCGAGCTCCGGCGAGGTGAGGCCGTCGCCGGCTTTCTCCAGCGCCTTGAACTCCGCGACGCTCGGCATCGCCTCGAGCTTGCGGTTGAGCGCCCCGCGCGCCTCCAGGTCGGCCGTGAGACGCGCGTGCACCGAGAGCATCGGCGCGGCGTGCGCCCGGCTGACGCCGAGGACGCTGTTCTGGGAGTAGTTGTCCGCCAGCACGAGCTCGCCGACCTCGTCGGTCATCTCGGCGAGGACCTCGTTGCGCTGCTGCTGCTCCACCGAGCCCTCGCGGACCAGGTGGTCCAGCAGGATCTTGATGTTGACCTCGTGGTCGGAGCAGTCGACGCCGGCGGAGTTGTCGAGCGCGTCGGTGTTGACCTTGCCGCCGGTGCGCGCGAACTCGATGCGGCCCCGCTGGGTCAGACCCAGGTTGCCGCCCTCGCCGATGACCTTGACGCGCAGCTCGGCACCGTCGACGCGGATCGAGTCGTTGGCCTTGTCGCCGACGTCGGCGTGCGACTCGGTCGAGGCCTTCACGTACGTGCCGATGCCGCCGTTCCAGAGCAGGTCGACCGGCGCGAGCAGGATCGCCTTCTTGAGCTCCGGCGGCGACAGCTTGACCACGCCCTCCGCGAGGCCCAGCGCGACGCGGGCCTGCTCGGAGATCGGGATCGACTTCGCCGACAGCGGGAAGATGCCGCCGCCCTCGCTGATCAGCGAGCGGTCGTAGTCGTCCCACGACGACCGCGGCACGCCGAAGAGCCGCACGCGCTCGGCGAAGGACGCCGCCGCGACCGGGTTCGGGTCGATGAAGATGTGCCGGTGGTCGAACGCGGCCACGAGCCGGATGTGCTCGGACAGCATCATGCCGTTGCCGAAGACGTCACCGGACATGTCGCCGATGCCGACGACGGTGAACTCCTCGGTCTGCGTGTCCACGCCGAGCTCGCGGAACGAGCGCTTCACGCTCTCCCACGCGCCCTTGGCCGTGATGCCCATGGCCTTGTGGTCGTAGCCGATCGAGCCACCGGAGGCGAACGCGTCGCCGAGCCAGAAGCCGTAGCTCTGGCTCACGCCGTTGGCGATGTCGGAGAACGTCGCGGTGCCCTTGTCCGCGGCCACGACCAAGTACGTGTCGTCGGAGTCGTAGCGCACGACCTGCGGCGCGGGCACGACCTCGTTGTTGATCAGGTTGTCCGTGAGGTCGAGCAGGCCCGAGATGAACATCTTGTAGCAGGCGATGCCCTCGGACATGAAGTTCTCGCGGTCGATGCCGGGGTCGCCCGTGGGGGCGATCGGGCGCTTGACGACGAAGCCGCCCTTCGCGCCGACCGGCACGATCACCGCGTTCTTCACGGCCTGCGCCTTCACCAGGCCCAGGACCTCCGTGCGGAAGTCCTCGCGGCGGTCCGACCAGCGCAGGCCACCGCGCGCGACGCTGCCGAAGCGCAGGTGCACGCCCTCGACCCGCGGCGAGTACACGAAGATCTCGAACTTCGGCCGCGGCGCCGGCAGGTCCGGGATGGCCTGCGGGTCGAGCTTGACCGACAGGTACGGCCGGGCGTGGCCGTCGGCGTCGCGGAAGAAGTAGTTCGTCCGCAGCGTGGCGTTGATCAGCGCGAGCAGGCTGCGCAGGATGCGGTCCGCGTCGAGGCTCGTCACGTCGTCGATCAGCTTGCCGATCTCGGTGACCATCGTGTCGGTGTGCGCGGCGCGGGTCGCGTCGTCGAGGCCGGGGTTGAACCGGGCCTCGAACAGCGCCACCAGCGCGATCGCCACGCTCGTGTGGCTGAGCACGGCGTCCTCGATGTAGTCCTGCGAGTACGGCGTGCCCGCCTGGCGCAGGTACTTCGCGTAGGCGCGCAGCATCGCGGCCTGCTGCCAGGTGAGCCCGGCCTGCAGCACCAGCGAGTTGAACCGGTCGACCTCGGCCTCACCGCGCCAGACGGCGGCGAACGCGTCCTGGAACCGCACCCGCACGTTGTCGAGGTCGGCCTCGGACAGCTGCGCGAGCGCGGCCTTGTCGATGCGCAGGCCGAAGTCGTAGATCCAGCACTGCACGCCGTCCTCGCGCGCGATCTCGTACGGCCGCTCGTCGACCACGATCACGCCCATGCGCTGCAGCATCGGCAGCACGTCGGACAGCGTGATGCCGGCGCCGGTCACGAAGATCTTGAAGCGCCGCTCGCCGGGCTCGGCGTCCTCCGGCACGTAGAAGACCATGTCGAGGTCGCCCTCGACGAGCGCCTCGATGCGCCGGTAGTCCTCGAGGCCGGTGGAGGCCGGGAAGTCCTCCTTGTAGGCCTCCGGGAACACCGCGGCGAACCGCTGACCCTGCTCCGTCGCGGACTCGGCCCCCAGGTCGTCGCCCCCGACGGCTTCGACCATGCGGTCGTCCCAGCTGCGGATCGCCTCGGCCAGCCTGGCCTGGATCGCGTGGACGTCCGGCTCCAGCGTGCGCGCCGGGTCCGTGTGCACCGTGAAGTGCACCCGCGCCAGCGCCGACTCGCCGATGCGCGCGCTGTACTCGAGGTTCAGGCCGCCGAGCTCGGCGAGCAGCACCTCCTGCATCGCGAGGCGGCTCGTCGTCGTGTAGCGGTCGCGCGGCAGGTAGACCAGGCACGAGAAGAAGCGGCCGTACGGGTCGCGGCGCAGGAACAGCCGCAGCCGCCGCCGTTCCGCGAGCGCGATGACGCCCGTCGTCGTCTGGTACAGCGTGTCCGCGTCCACCGAGAACAGCTCGGTGCGCGGGTAGTTCTGGATCACCTCGAGCATCCGCTGGCCCGAGTAGGACTGCAGCGGGAAGCCGGCGCGGTGGATGACCTCGCGCACGCGGCGCTCGATCACCGGGATGTCGAGCACGTCCTCGTGCAGCGCGGTGGTGCTGAAGATGCCGAGGAACCGGTGCTCACCGGAGACGCGGCCCTCGCCGTCGAACGTCTTCACGCCCACGTAGAAGGGGTAGACGCTGCGGTGCACGCTGCTCTGCGCGCTGGCCTGCGTCAGCACGAGCAGCTCGGGGCTCAGCGCCTGCGCGCCGTTGTCCGGCCCGGCGGTGAGGCTGCGGGCGGCGAGGCTGTCCTGGCGCAGCACGCCGAGACCGCTCGCGAGCACGGCCCGCAGCGCGGGTTCGCCGTCTTCGCGCACCAGCTCGTACTGCCGGTAGCCCATGAACGTGAAGTGCCCGTCCGCGAGCCACCGGAGCAGCTTCGAGCCGTCGGTGGTGGCCTCGGACGAGTCCTTCTCGAGCTCGTCGGCCAGCTGCAGGGCGGTGGTGACCATGCGGTCGGTGTCCTCGACGACCTCGCGGACGTCGGTCAGCACCGTGAGCAGCCGCGTCTCGAGCTCGCGGGCGCGGTCGGGGTCGGTGATGAGGTCGACCTCGACGTTCATCCACGACTCGGCCAGCGCGTCGGCGGGCGGGTCGGCGGGGTCGGCGGTCGGCAGCACCTCGGTGCGCTCACCGGTGACCGGGTCGCGGCGCACGACGACGATGGGGTGCACGACCCGTTGGACCTGCACGCCACCGCGGGCGAGCTCGGACGCGACCGAGTCGACGAGGTAGGGCATGTCGTCCGTGACGACCTGGACGACCGTGACAGGACACTGCCACCCGTCGGCCGATCGCGTCGGGTTGAGGATGCGCACCGCGGCGCGTCCGGGGACGCGGCTCTCGGCGAGCTGGTAGTTCGACCGCACCGCTCCGACCAGGTCCACCGGGTCGTCGTCGTTGACTTCCTCGGCGGGCACGTGGCGGTAGAAAAGGCGGATCAGGTCAGCGAGTTCAGGGGCATTGGCGGCGGCCCGTTCGATCAGCTCGTCACGGACCTGCTCAGGACTGGCCGTTCGACTCCCGTCGGCCGCGGCAGGTACCGCGGGGACGTCGTCGGATCGGGTCGGGGCTCCAGTCGAGGTCATCTTCAGGCGACTCCACGCTATCCGGCACCTCTGTGTACCGGGTCCGCCCCCACCCTAGATGGGGTGGCGGCCGTCACCGGACACGGGAGGGGCACTGTCGGACCACTGAATCGAGGGCTGAATCGAGTCACATCATCAGTGGCGGCAACACTTTCCGCATCGTGGACGCGGCGTGAACCAGGCCGACCCGGACAACCGGGGCGCACCGCAGGTTCAGCCGATCCGTGGCGCACAACCGATCAGGGGCCCGACGTGGCTCGACCGCCGGACCGTGCAGAACACGTACCCGCCCGCCGCCGGTGGATCACGCCCCGGCGGAGGGGTTGGGCAAGGCTTGAGGTGTGGCGCTGGACACCCTCGGCGTCCGGAGACCCGCTAGGGCAGCGTCCACCCCGGACGGCCGTCGAACCGCACGGGACGAATCGGACCTGTCGTCTCGTTGTCGGTCGCGGGTCCGACCGGCACGATCGGGCCGGTCTTCTCCTGCTCGCTCTCGGGCTCCGGCGCGGGCTGCACCGGTGCCTGCGCGACCGGGTGGGGCTTGGCGAGCTCGTTCGGGTTGAACTGGTCGGACATGAGATAGGGCACCTGCGGGGCGCCGAACTGGCTCGCGCCGAAGTAGAGGTCCGCCGCGGGCTGCTGCGGGGCGGCCGGGCGCTCCACCGGCGCGACCGGCAACTGCGGCTCCGGTGCGGGGACCGCTTCGACACCGGACCCCGGCGTGGGCTCGTCCGGATCGACCGCCGACCACTCCGGGACGCCGAGAGCCGCCGCGTCGACCTGCTCCTCGTCGGACCGGCGACCCGTCTCGTAGGCGACGAGCGCCTCGGCGAGCAGGTCGGCGAGGCTCATCTCGCTCGGCCGGCGCCGGCTGCTGGGCCGGCCGTTCCGGTCGGTCTGGTCCTGCGCGGTCTGGTCCTGCGCGACCTGGTCGGGTCGTGCCTGGTCAGGCTGCGCCTTCTCGGCGAAGAAGTCGTACTGCGGAGCCGGGTCGGTCCCGGCCGGCACCACCACGTCCGGCTGAGCGGCCTCGGGTGCCGCCGGACCGGGCTGCCCGCCGAACCCCGGCTGCGCGCCGAAACCCGCCTGGGTGCCGAAGCCTTGCGACCCGAACGCCTGCGTCCCGAAGCCCGGCTGCGTCCCGAAGCTGGGCTGGGCACCGAAGCCGGCCTGCGCGCCGAACCCGGTCGGGCCGCCGGACGACGGCGCGACCCCCGAGGCATCGGCGGCCGGCTGGACCGGCTCGCGGGTCAGACGGACCGGCACCGTCGGGACGTCCGCGGGGTCGTCGTCCACGTCCGCCGAGCTCAGGAAGGTCGTGGTCATGAGGTCGCGCTCCGGCGGCCGCGGCACCTCGTCCGGCGTCGGCACCGAGGGGATCGGGTCCGGCACCGGCGGGACCGGGATGACCGGGACCGGCGGCGTCGGCGTGCGGCCGGGCTCCGGTTCGGGCTCGGGGAGCCGCTCCGGCTCCGGCACGGGGATGGACGCGACCGGCTTGGCTTTCGGCGTGCTGAAGTCGAGCGAGCTGAAGTCGAGGTCGGGCAGCTTGCGCTCGTCCGGGTCGACCGCGGCGGGGAACCCCTCCGCCGGCGTGTGGAGCGGGTAGGCGGGGTCGTCCGGGTGGGAACCGGAGCCGGGAGCCACCGGCGGACGCGCGAACGCCGCCGACAGGCCGGTGCGGCCGACCGATTCCGGGGTGCGCTGCTCGCCGAACCGGGCGCCGGCCGCGAAGCCCCGCTGCGCGGAGTCGGTGCCGGTGCCGGTGCCGGTGAAGTTCGTGCCCGTGACATCCGTGCCGGTGGAGTCCGTGCTCGCGAAGTCCGTGCTCGCGCCGAAGTGGCTCGGCGCCGTCCCCACGTCCGCGGAACCCGGCCCCGGTCGGCCGACGCCCCCGGCACCCGAACCGAAGTAGCTCGGCGAGGCCGCGGCGTCCGTCGAGCCCGAGCCCGCGGCGGTCGCGAAGTAGCTGGGCGACTGCGGCTCCCCGCCCGCGGTGCCCGCCGGCGCCGAGGCGTCGGAGGGGTCCTGCGCGGGCTGGGGTTCCGCGCCCTGGTCGTCCGGGCGGAGGCGGGTCGGGGGTTCCACCCGCCACGACGGGGTCTCGGGGGCCGGGTCGGCGCCGGTGTCCCGGGCCCGGCGGCGGCCACCTGCCCGCAGGCCCTGGGCCTTCAGCATGTCCAGCACGCTCTCGGGCTGGGGCTGGGGCTGGGGCTGGGCGCCGTCGGCGCGGGCCGACTCCTCGCGTTCCGCCGCCTGGCGGGCCACCTCTTGGTGCGCCGCCTCCTGACGCGCCACGTCGCGGCGCACCGCTTCGAGGCGGGCGGCCTCGCGGCGGGCGATCTCCTCGCGGGCCGCCTCCTGCCTGGCCGCTTCCTGGCGGGCGGCGACCTCGCGGGCGAACTCCTGGCGCACCGCCTCCTGGCGCGCGGCTTCCTGGCGCGCGGCTTCCTGGCTGGCCGCCTCGTCGCGAGCGGCCTCCTGCCTCGCGGCCTCCTCGCGAGCGGCCTCCTGCCTGGCGGCCTCCTCCTCGCGGAGAGCCTGCTGGCGGACTGCCTCTTGGCGCGCCTCCTCCTCGCGGAGGGCTTCCTGACGGGCTGCTTCCTGGCGCGCCGCCTCGTCACGGAGGGCTTCCTGGCGGGCCGCCTCCTGGCGCTCGGCCTCGGCCCGGGCTGCTTTCTCGCGCTCGGCCTCCTCGGCCGCCCTGGCCTCGGCGCGGGCCTGGCGTTCCGCCTCGATCTGGCGGCGGGCCTCGCGCTGCAGCTCCATGAGCTGCTGCTCGACCTTGCGCTTGCGCTCCTGCTCCGGGCTCAGCTGCGGCTGCTCGGCGGGCGGGGCCTGCTCGGCGGGCGCGGGCTGCGCCGCGGACACCGGCTGGTCCGGCGCGGCGGGCTGCTCGGCCGGTGGGGGCGGGTCGGCGGGCGCGTCGGTGATGACGGGGATTTCCGCGATGGTGGTCGGTGTGTCGTCGCCGATCTCCCCCGCGGCCACTCGGGCGGCGCGGCGGCGGCCGCTGACCATCGCGCCCGCGGAGGCGATCAGGCCGGACGCGGGCACGGTGCGGTCGGACGACGAGGATGCTGGTGGCGGTTCCACAGGCTCCGAGGTCTTGTCTTCTGGTTCGCCGAACGGCTGGACCAAGCGCCACCGGTCGGCGGCGTGTTGTCGCGCTGCCGACAAGCCTTCCACGGTCATGTCCTCGGCCGCGCGGCGGACCCGGTTTGCTGTGAGGCCATCACCTTTGCGCACGTGGACGGGGCGCCATTGGCGCAGCTGCTGCTTGAGCGCGGCGGGCAGCACGCCGTCGGTGGCGAGGGGCATGCCCTCGATCGGGCGCAGCAGGCTCGCCAGTTGCTGGTGCAGGTCCGCCGGCTGGCGGTGCACGCCGGAGAACTCCGCCGCGAGCCGGGCGCGCACCGCGTAGACGGCGCGGGCCCTGCGGCGTTCGGCGGCGTGCGCGGAGCGCAGGTTCGCGAGCGCGTCGGCCAGTTCGCCGGCCACCTCGTGCACGTGGGCCAGCGCCAGCAGGCTCTCGGTGAGCAGGGTGTCGAGCTGGTGGCGTTCGGCGCTCGCCGCCGCTTCGCGCAGCGTCTCGCGGGCGAGCGCGACCCGGCCAGCAGGCAGGTGGACGCGGGTGGCCAGGGCCAGCCGCAGCCAGCCCGCCGCGGACGCCGACGGCGCCCGGACGGCGCGGTCGAGCACCGCGGTGCCCGCCTCGCTCGCGTCGAGCAGGCGGTTCGCGTCCATCAACGACAGCACCAGCTCCAGCGTGAGCCGGCCGAGGCCCTGACCGCTGTCGGCAGCCGGGTCGGCGACCCGGCCCAGCAGGTCGAGGCCCTCGCGCGCGGCACCGATGGCGGCGGCGATGTCGCCCCACCGCCGGTGCTGCGCGGCCTGCACCGCGCGGACCAGGCCGCGCAGCAGCAGACGGGTGTCGTCGTCGAGCGTCGTGTCGGCGACGTAGAGCTGGTCGGCCTCCGCGAGAGCCCGCGTGGCCTCGTCGCCGCGGCCGACCGTGACGAGGCACTCGCTGGCCTGCACCAGTGCCGCGGCCCGCAGCTCCGCAGGCACGTCCGGCGCCTCGAGCACCGGCATGACCGCGGCGAACCCCGTCAGCGGGGCGCCCACGGAACGCGCGCACTCCGCGAGCTCGACCCGCAGCAGCCACGCGGTCTCGTGCTCACCGGCGGCCTCGGCGGCCTTCAGGGCGTCGAGCGCCCGGTCGGCCACGCGGACGCCGCGGTCGACGCGGTTGCTCGCGAAGACCACCAGCGACC
>NZ_JBHXCW010000283.1:0-9085 GCF_042725365.1 Lentzea sp. NPDC060358
GTCGTGGCGCGTGCTCGCCCAGCCGCAGGACGGCGACCCCGCCGGGTGGACCGTTCCGCGGAGCCTGCGGGACGAGGTGGCGCGCCTCGCGGCGTTCGACGCGCTGCACCAGGACGACCGGCTGCTGCGGCTGGGCTGGGCGTTCCTGGCCGGCCCCGCCCAGGTCGGCGGGCAGCGGCGGCGGGTGTGCCTGCCGCTCGTCTCCCGGCCCGTGCGGCTGCGCAAGGGCGCCGGGGCGGGCCACCCTCCACGCGGCCGGTGACGCGGCACTGTTCCCGCTGGTCGAGGACTGGGCTGCGGTCGCGGCGCAGGAGGCCGCGCTCGCCCCCACCGCGGAGTGGGTCGCCGAGACGCTGCGGCTCGCGGGCTTCGCGGACGTGCCGGTCGTACAGGGCGACCCGAAGGACCTGATCTCCGGCCGCGAGCTCGTCGTGGTGCTCGGCGCCGGGGTGCACGCCGGGGAACCCGTCGTGACGACCGAACAGGGCTCGGCGCTGTACGAGTGGGCGGCGAAGGCAGGCGTCGACGACACCGCGTTCGCCGCGCTGTACGGGGCCGGCGGTGAACCGGTGGCCCGGGACGAGCCGGGCGGGTCGGCGTTGCCGCTGAGCCACGGCCAGCGGCTCGCGGTCGAGCACGCCCGCCGCGCGCGGATCACCGTCGTGGGCGGCCCTCCCGGTTCCGGCAAGACGCACACTCTCGCCGCGCTGGCGCTGGACGCGGTGGCGGCGGGCCGGTCCGTGCTGCTCGCGAGCCGCACCCGCAACGCCGCCGAGGTGCTCGGCGCGGCCCTGCGGCAGGCGGGCGGCCCGACGCCCGTGCTGTTCGGCGACTCGGAGCTGCGGCAGGAGCGGGCACGGGAGCTGAGCGACGGCCTCGGCACCCCCTCCCGGTCGCGGCTGACCGAACTGGAGCAGGCGCGGGACTCGGCACTGGCAGGGGTGGCGCGGATCGAACGCGCGGTGGCCCAGGCCCTGCACGACGAAGAGCTCGCGGCCACCGCGCGCAAACACGAGGCACTGATGGCCGCACACCGTGCCGTGGCACCGAAAGCGTTCGACGCCGGTGTGGATTTCACGGCGGTGAAAGCACTTCTCGAACCGCGCACGGGATTCCTCGGCGGACTGCGCACGGGCCGGGCGCTGCGCAAGGCCCGCAGGACCGTCGGCGCGGGCGAGGTCTCCCTTCCCGACCTGGCGGCGGCGATCGAGGCCGCGGAGCAGACGGCCGCGGCGGTGCGGATCGGTGCCGCGGGCGGGACGGCGTTCCGCGACCTGCGGCCACTGCTGGCCGACGCGGACACCACGAGCCGGGAGGCCGTGGCCGCGTGGCTCGCGCAGTACGCGGGCAGCCACCGCGGACCGGGTGCGCGCCGGGCGGTCGCGGCGCTCGCCACGGCACTGCGGTCGGGCCGGGCGGCCCGGCGGCGCGCGCTCGCGGACATCGACAGCCGGGACCTGCTGACGGCGCTGCCGCTGTGGGTCGGGACCCTGTCGGAGGTGCAGGACATCCTGCCGCCGGAGCCCGGCGCGTTCGACCTGGTGGTGATCGACGAGGCGAGCCACGTGGACCAGCCGCTCGCCGCGCCCGCGTTGCTGCGCGGGAGGTCCGCGGTGATCGGCGGCGACCCGCGGCAGCTGCGGCACGTGTCGTTCGTGAGCGACCAGGCCGTGCGGGCCGCGGTCGACGCCGAGGGCACCCAGGACCTGCGCGACCGGCTGGACGTGCCGAAGGTGAGCCTGTTCGACGCCGCCGCCGTGGCGGGCGTGCACTGGCTCGACGAGCACCACCGCTGCGCACCGCACCTGATCGGCTTCGCCGCGTCCCGCTTCTACGACGGCCGGATGGCGCTGCTCACCACCCACCCCGCCATCGCGGACGTCGACTGCATCGACGTCGAACTCGCCGGCGGCACCCGCGACACCCAGGGCGTGAACCGGACCGAAGTGGACGCCGTGCTCGCCCACGTCCGCAAACGGGTCGCGGCGGGCGTGCGGTCGATCGGCGTCGTGTCCCCGTTCCGCGCCCAGGCCGACGCCCTCGAAGCGGCGCTCCTGCGAGACCTGACCCTCGACGAGATCACCGCGGGCGGCGTCCGCGTCGGCACGGTGCACGGCGTGCAGGGCGGCGAGTTCGACGAGGTGGTGATCAGCCTGGCCGCCGACGCGAAGCCGGGCGCGTGGCGGTTCGTGAACGACCGCGGCCTCCTGGCGGTCCTGACCACCCGCGCCCGCCGCCGGGTGCACGTGGTGACGTCGGTGCCCGAGCCGCCCGGCCTGATCGGCGAGTACCTGCGGCACGCCTCGACCGCGCCCACCGAGACCGAGGGCGCGGCACCGCCCGACGAGTGGACCGGCGCGCTGGCCCGCGAACTGCGCGCCGCCGGGCTGGTAGTGCGGACCGGGTACCCGGTGGGGCGGTGGCGGGTGGACCTCGTGGTGGGGGAGAACGACGAGGCAGTGGCCTTGGAGACCCGCCCGCACCCGGACGGCGCACAGGCGCACCTGGCCCGCTGGCGCGCGCTCGGGCACGCGGGGTGGCGGGTGCACGACGCGTTCGCCAGCCGGTTCTCCGGGGACGCGGCTCGGGCGGCGGTGGAGGTCGTGCAGGAGCTGGGGACGGGGGAGCGGCTCGGCGGGTGAGGCCGGGATGGCTGGTGGTGAGTGTCGGATGGCGGGCATCCGGCGGTGAGTGTCGGGCCGTGTGAGGTGCCAGTGCCAAGTGGCGGCTGCCCTGCGCTGGGTGTCGGGCGGCGCGTGTCGGACGGCGGGTGCCAGGTGCCAGGTGCCAGGTGGTGCGCGGCTGCGCGCGCCCCGCTGCACTCGCTCCCGCTCTACACCCGCCGCGCTCGCTGCCCGCTGCACCCGCTGCCGCACGGCCGCTTCCGCGCGCCGCTGCTGCACGGCTGCGTTCGCGCGCTGCTGCCGCGCGCCGCTGCTGCCGCGCGTCGCTGCTGCTGCACGGCTGCTTTCGCGCTCGCTGCCCGCCGCACCCGCCGCCGCTTTCGCGCGCCGCTGCTGCTGCCGCAAGGCCGCTGCCGCGCGCCGCCGTACGACACCCACGCGATGCCGGACCGCCAAACCGCCCAGCCCCGCCGCCGACGCCCACCCAGCCGGAACTACCTCCGATGGGCCGGCTTGAACAGCGGCTCCGCGGACACCACCCCCGGCAGGAACGGGTTCGGGTTCGCCGGGCACACCGTGCCCGCCGGCGGCAGGGTGCCGTTCAGCAGGTAGGCGTTGGTGTGGTCGGTGGCGCACCGGCTCACGCCGTACGCCGTGTGTCCCCAGCCCGCGTAGGTGAGCAGGCTGCTGCCCGCGAGCTGGCGGTGCACGGCCTGGGCGCCGCGGAAGTCCGTGACGCCGTCGAAGTAGTTGCCCACCACGAGCACCGGGGCGCTGGTGCGCGTGCGCCACGGGCCGGTGTAGCGGTCGGGGTTGGTCGGCCAGTCCGCGCAGGCGGCGTTGCCCCACCACCAGGCGGGGCCGAACTCCGAGCCGGCCTCGGCGTAGCGGGCGGTCGCCTGGTAGGCGCCCAGCGTGCGCGGGAACTCGATGTCCGCGCACACGTTGCCGTTGTAGGCGTCGAAACCGTTGGGGTAGTTGGGTTCCGCGCGTGCGGTCAGGGCGGCGGCGGCGTCGGAGAGCTGGTCGAACAGGTCGGCCGCGGCGGGCCAGTCGCTCGGCGAGTACATCGCGCCGAGGGCGGTGTTGATCACCGCGTCGTAGGTGTAGGTGTCGTCGCCGAGCTGGATCGGCTTGGCGCGCACCGACTTCAGCAGCGCGGTCCAGCGCTTCTCCGACTGCGGGCCGAAGACGCACGCCGCCTCGTCGCAGGTGCGCAGGAACTCGCGGAACTCCTCCTTCGTCGCGATGCGGTCGGACTCGATCTGACGGCCGCTCGACCACAGCTCGGGGTTCAGCACGCCGTCGACGACCAGGGCGCGGATGCTGCCGGGGAACAGGTTCGCGTAGGTGGCGCCGAGGTAGGAGCCGTAGGAGAAGCCGAGGTAGCTGAGCTTGCGGTCGCCGACGGCGCGGCGCAGCAGGTCGAGGTCGCGGGCGACGTCCGCGGTGCTCATGTGGCGGGCGATCTTCTGGTCGTCGCGGCACTCGGGGCCGAGTGAGCGGTAGCGCTCGAAGAACGGCCTCTCCTGCGCCGTCCGGTACGGGAAGCCGGGCACGCCCTCGAAGAACTCGCCGAGTTCGGCCTCGCTCGCGAAGCAGCGCAGGGGGTCGGACCTGCCGATGCCGCGCGGGTCGAAGCCGACGATGTCGAAACGGCCCTGCAGGTTCGCCGACAGCGTCTCGCCCGCGCCGAGCGCGAAGTCGACGCCGGAACCGCCGGGCCCGCCGGGGTTGAGGAACAACGACCCGATGCGGCGCGCCTTGTCCGTCGCGGGCTTGCGGGCCAGCGCCACCGTGGTCGTGGCGCCCCGCGGGTCGTCGTAGTCCAGCGGCACCGGCACCGACGCGCACTCGAAGCCGGGGTGCTCTGCTCCGCAGGCGGCCCAGTCGATCCGGGGCACCGCGGGAGAGCCGGACGCCTGCACGGCGGGCGTGCCGGTGATCATGAGCGCGGCCGCCGCGGCCAGCACGGTGAGACGCATGGGCGGGTCCCCTCCTCGTCGGCAGAGGGGCCCTTCCTACCGGCTCGCGCGGGGGCCGGTCGACCGCCGAAAGACGGTCAGTCCGGCAGCGGGTGTTTCTGGCGGACTCCCAAACTGTCGGCGAGCTGGTCGTGGATGGGCGTGCCCATCACGGCCGGGCCCGCGGAGGGCGGGGTCTGCGGTGCGGGTCCTGGTGTGTCCTGGTTGTCCGGCATGCGAGGAGCGTAGGGATGTTGGCCGACGGCCAAAGGGCGTCTATCGCCAATTCACACGGGACATACCCCAAGGTGTGAACTCGGTTGGCTCGACCTATACCGAGCGTGCCGGGAATCCGCGGGTGTGGCCCACGTGTGAGTGTGCCCGATCGAGTTAATCCACTGTGCTCGGCGACGGGGAATCCCACCGGACGGACGTGCGGTTTGCGTGATCTCGCGGCGGTGCTGAACGATCGGGCGGGACGGCAGCCGACGCGGGGAGCGTGACGATGGTCAGCGGGAAACCCGGCGTCGCCAAGCGCCAGCTCATCCTCCTCACCGGCCGGGCGCACCCGGAGCTCGCCGAGTCGGTCGCGAAGCACCTCGGGGTCGCGATCACCCCGCAGGCCGCCTACGACTTCGCCAGCGGCGAGATCTTCGTGCGGTTCGAGGAGTCGGTGCGCGGCGCGGACGCGTTCGTCGTGCAGAGCCACTGCGCTCCCGTCAACGATTGGCTGATGGAGCAGCTGCTGATGGTCGACGCGCTGAAACGCGCCTCCGCCAAGCGCATCACCGCGGTCATGCCGTCCTATCCGTACGCGCGCCAGGACCGCAAGTACGCCGGCCGCGAACCGGTGTCGGCGCGGCTGGTCGCGGACATGTTCAAGACCGCCGGCGCCGAGCGGATCGTGACCGTCGACCTGCACACCGCGCAGGCGCAGGGCTTCTTCGACGGCCCGGTCGACCACCTGCACGCCATGTGGCTGCTCACCGACCACGTCCGCGCCCGCTACCAGGGCGAGGACCTCGCGGTCGTCTCGCCGGACGCGGGCCGCACCCGGCTCGCGGAGAAGTGGGCCGACCTGCTCGGCGGCTGCCCGATCGCGTTCATCCACAAGACCCGCGACCCGTTGCGGCCCCACGAGGTCGTGGCCAACCGCGTCGTCGGCGACGTGCAGGGCCGCACGTGCATCGTGGTCGACGACATGATCGACACGGCGATGACGAGCACGTCCGCGGCCAAGCAGCTGCTGGAGCAGGGCGCGAAGGACGTGGTGCTGGTGGCCACGCACGGAGTGCTGTCCGGTGACGCCCACGAGCGGCTCGTCGCGAGCAAGGCCCGCGAGGTGGTCCTCACGGACACGCTGCCGATCCCGCACGAGCGCCGGTTCCCCGGCCTGACGGTGCTGAGCATCGCCCCGCTGCTCGCGCGGGCGATCCAGGAGGTCTTCGAGGACGGCTCGGTGACGAGCCTGTTCGACGGCAACGCCTGACGGGGAAGCAGGACGCGGCGTCGCGCGTTGCCCTGGAGCATGGGCGACGAGCAGTGTGACCGGGTGCGGGTCGAGCACTCGGCGAAGCGGGTCCGTGCGTTCTCCGGTGGCGAACTGGTCGTGGACACGACCTCGCCGCGCCTGGTCTGGGAGGTCCCCCACTACCCGGCCTACTACGTGCCGCTGTCGTCGGTCCGCGCCGAGCTGAGGCCGACGGGGCGGACGCGGCACTCGCCGAGCCGGGGGGACGGGGTCGTCCACGACGTCGTCACCGCCGGCGGGACGGCGCGGGAGGCCGCGCTCACCTACCCGGACTCGCCGGTCGGGGAGCTGCGCGGCCTGGTCCGGTTCGAGTTCGCCGCCATGGACGAGTGGCTGGAGGAGGACGAGCCGATCTACGTCCACCCGCGCGACCCGTACAAGCGGGTCGACGTCCTGGCCAGCTCGCGGCACGTGCGGGTCGCACTCGACGGCGTGACGCTGGCGGCGTCCGCGCAGCCGCGGATCCTGTTCGAGACCGGCCTTCCACCGCGGTACCACCTGCCGTTGAGCGACATCCGGTTCGATCTGCTGCGGCCGTCGGACACCCGGACGCAGTGCCCCTACAAGGGCACCGCCGCGTACTGGTCGGTCGAGGTGAACGGCACCCGGTACGACGACCTGGTGTGGATCTACCGGTCGCCGCTGCCGGAGAGCGCGAAAATCGCCGGGACGGCCTGCTTCCTCAGTGAGAGGGTCGATCTCTTCGTGGACGGCGAGCTGCAGGAGCGGCCGGAAACTCCCTGGTCGCGGTCCCTGCCGTAGGCGACATACTTCACACTCTGCAAAGTTGCAGAGACTGCAAAAATCTCCTGTAGGCTGTTCCCGTGAACCAGCCGGGGGAGAGCCTGCGCGAGAGCAAGAAGCGCCGCACGCGTGCGGCGCTGGAGCGGGCGACCGTGCGCCTGTCCGCCGAGCGCGGCTACGACCACGTGACCGTGGAGGAGATCGCGGCCGAGGCGGACGTCTCGATGCGCACGTTCTTCAACTACTTCGCGAGCAAGGACGAGGCGCTGATCGGCGCCGACCCCGAGATGGGGCCGCGGGTGGCGGGGCGCGTCCTCGCCGCACCGGACGGGGTCACGCCGTTCGCTGCCTACCAGCAGGCGGTGCTCGCCGAGATCACCGACGAGCTCGACAGCGCCCGCGACCTGTGGCTGCTGCGCAAGGAAGTGCTGACGCAGCGCCCGGACCTGCTGCTCAGGGCGTTCGCGAGCAGCGCGGAGTCCGAGCAGCAGCTCGCGGCCGCGGTGGCCGCGCGGGCGGGGCTGCCCGAGTCGCACACCTACCCGCGGCTGCTGGTCGCCGCCGGCAGCGCCGCGTTCCGCTGCGCCGTCACGAGGTGGGCGCTCGACGACAGCCTCGCGCTGGGCGACCTGGTCCGCGAGGCGCTCGAGATGTTCGGCACCGGGCTGGCTCACGTGCCGCACCACGACGAAGGGGGAACCTCATGAGCACCGAAGCAGAAGTGGCACCAACACACAGCAGACGCGAAGTCGTGCAGGCCCTGTGGGGTCTCATGCTCGGCATGTTCGTCGCGATCCTGGCGGGCACGGTCGTGTCGAACGCGCTGCCGCGGATCGTCGCCGAGCTCAAGGGCTCGCAGTCGATCTTCGCCTGGATCGTCACGGTCGAGCTGCTCGCGATGACGGCCACCGTGCCGCTGTGGGGCAAGCTCGCCGACCTCTACAGCCGCAAGCTGCTGATCCAGGCGTCGCTGAGCCTGTTCGTCGTGGGCTCGCTCATCGCGGGCTTCTCGCAGAACATCGAGATGCTGATCGTCAGCCGCGTCGTGCAGGGCCTGGGCGCCGGCGGCGTCACGGCGCTCGCGACGATCGTGATGGCCGCGATGATCCCGCCGCGCGAGCTGGGCAAGTACTCCGGCATGTTCGGCGCCGTGTTCGGCGTCGGCACCGTCGCGGGCCCGCTGATCGGCGGCCTGCTCGTCGACACGTCGTGGCTGGGCTGGCGCTGGTGCTTCTTCATCGGCGTCCCGTTCACCATCGCCGCGATCTTCCTGCTCCAGCGCACCCTGCACCTGCCGGTCGTGCGCAAGCAGGAGACGAAGATCGACTACCTGGGCGCGTTCCTCATCGTGTCCGGTGTCTCGACGCTGCTGATCTGGTCGTCGCTCGCGGGCCAGAAGTTCGAGTGGGCGTCGGCCTGGACCGCGGGACTGGTGACGCTCGGCGTGCTGCTGCTCGCCGCGGCCGTCCGCGTCGAGGCCACCGCGCACGACCCGATCGTGCCGCTGTCGATCTTCCGCAACCGCACGGTGTCGCTCGCGACCGTCGCCAGCGCCCTGGTCGGCGTCGCGATGTTCGGCGGCACGGTGTTCCTCTCGCAGTACTTCCAGCTCGCGCTCGGCAAGACGCCCACGCAGGCCGGCCTGATGGGCCTGCCGCTGATCTTCGGCCTGCTGATCTCCTCGACCGTGGCCGGTCAGCTGATCACGAAGTTCGGCAAGTGGAAGGCCTACCTGGTCTCCGGCGGTGTCGTCATGGTCGCCGGCCTGCTGCTGCTGTCCACGATCACCGCGCAGACCACGGTGTTCATGGTGTCGGTGCACATGTTCGTGCTCGGCGTCGGCGTGGGCCTGCTGATGCAGAACCTGGTGCTGGCGGCGCAGAACGACGTGCCGGCCAAGGACCTCGGCGCCACCACGTCGACGCTGACGTTCTTCCGCTCCCTGGGCGGCGCGGTCGGCGTCTCGGCGCTGGGCGCGGTGCTCGCGAGCAAGGTCTCCTCGCTCGCCGCGGAGAAGTTCGGGCCGATGGGCGGCACGGCGGGCGGCGACCAGGTGCCCGACATCTCGGTGCTGCCGCCGGAGATCAAGGCCGTGATCGCCGACATCTACGCGACGGCGACCGCGGAGATCTTCCTGATCGGCGCGCCGTTCGCGGTGCTCGCGCTGCTGGCGGTGCTGTTCATCAAGGAGAAGCCGCTCAAGGAGATGAGCCGTGACGACC
>NZ_JBHXCW010000284.1:0-9073 GCF_042725365.1 Lentzea sp. NPDC060358
GGTTCGCCACCCTCGTGCTCGAAGGCGCGGCTAGCTGAACTGCACCGACCGCTTCGACAGGCCGTACCAGAAGCCGTCGACGCTGGTGCGGGCCTTCTCGTCGCTCGCGGCGCCCAGCGCCACGAACAGCGGTGCGAAGTGCTCGGTCCGCGGGTGCGCGATGCCGGCCGCGGGGGCCTTCCGCTGGAAGTCGAGCAACGCGTCCACGTCGCCGTCGGCCAGTTGCCGGTGCGCCCAGTCGTCGAACTCCCTCGACCACGACGGCGGCTCGTAGTCCGGTCCCGCCGGGAAGTTCACGCAGCTGAGGTTGTGCGTCATGAAGCCGCTGCCGACGATCAGGACGTTCTTGTCCCGCAACGGCGCGAGCTTGCGGCCGACCTCGTGCAGCTCGCGCGGGTCGAGGGTGGGCAGCGACATCTGCAGGACCGGCACGTCCTCGTCCGGGAACATCTCCTTCAGCGGCACGTAGGCGCCGTGGTCGAGGCCGCGCGCCTCGTCCTGCTCGACGTGGCCGCCGAGCAGCTTGCGGACGTCGTCGGCGAGCTCCGGTGCGCCGGGTGCGGCGTAGGTGACCTCGTAGTACCGCTGCGGGAAGCCCCAGAAGTCGTAGACCAGCGGCACGGTGGTGGTCGCGCCGATGGTCGTCGGCGCCTCCTCCCAGTGCGCGGAGACCATCAGCACGGCCTCCGGGCGCGCAAGGGTGGCGGACCAGTCCCTGAGCTCTCTGGTCCACGTCTCGTCGTCGGCCAGCGGGGGTGCCCCGTGGCTCAGGTACAGAACTGGTGCGCTCACGTCTCCGAGGGTACGCCGTTTAGTTCAAATTTCAACGATCAAGTTCGGATTTGAACATCTCGGCGGCGCGGCGCGGGGCCTCGGCGTCGGTGATGGCGCGGACGACGACCACGCGGGTGGCGCCGGCCGCCTTGACCTCGGGGAGGTTCACGAGGTCGATGCCGCCGATCGCGAACCACGGCCGGTCGGACTTCGTGGCGCGGACGAGGTCGAGTCCGGGGGCGGGACGGCCGGGCTTGGTCGGGGTCGGCCAGCACGGGCCCGTGCAGAAGTAGTCGACGCCGGGTTCCCCGGCCGCCGCGCGCATCTGCTCGACGTCGTGGGTGGAGCGGCCGATCGCCATGTCGTCGCCGATGATCCGGCGGGCGAGCGGAACCGGGAGGTCGTCCTGGCCGAGGTGCAGCACGTCCGCTCCCACGGCGTGCGCGATGTCGGCGCGGTCGTTGACGGCCAGCAGCTTCGCGTGGCGTTCGGTGGCCTCCGCGAGGAGTTCGATCGCCGCGATCTCCTGCTTCGCCTCGAGCGCCTTGTCCCGCAGCTGGATGACGTCGACGCCACCCGCGAGGACCGCGTCCGCGAACTCGGCGAGGTCCGGCCGGTCCGGTGTGCAGAGGTAGAGCGTCGCGTCGGCGAGTCGTTGCCTGATCAGGTTTCCGTCGAGTCCTGGCACGCACGCACGTTAACCGTTATGTTGAAACCGGTCCGCACGGGAGCCTGGAGAACACCGGGCTGAGAGGGAGCGTGGTTCGCTCCGACCGTCGAACCTGATCCGGGTCATGCCGGCGCAGGGAGCGTGAATGCCTTGAGCAGTGTGGAAGTGACCGTCGTCGGTGGCGGTGTCGTCGGCCTGTCCGCGGCCTTGGCCGCGGCGCGCGCCGGGTTCTCCGTCTCCGTGCGCGACGTGGGGTCGCCGTACGGCGGTTCGCGGGTGGCGGGTGGCATGCTCGCGCCGGCGACGGAGGCGTGGCCGGGCGAGGAAGACGTGGTGGCACAGGGGGTCGAGGCCCTCGCGATGTGGCCGGACTTCGCCGCGTCGATCGGCGTGCCGCTCTTCACCGCGGGCACGCTGGCCGTCGGCGTGCAGCCGGGCGACCTCGCCGACCTGCGGCACTCGGGGGAGTTGCTGACCTCGCGGGAGATCCGCGCCCTCGAGCCCTCGCTCGGGCCTGCGGTGCGCGGGGGCGTGTTCGCCGCCGGAGACCTCGCCGTCGACAACCGGCTGCTGCTCTCCGCGCTGTGGAAGGCCTGCCGGGCCGCCGGAGTGGTGTCCGATGTGGACGGACGGGTGACGGTGATCGCCGCCGGGGCGTGGAGCGGTGAGCTGCACCCGGCGCTGAAGGACGTGATCCGCCCGGTGAAGGGCGAGATCCTGCGGCTCACCCACCGGCCGGGCGCCTTGCCGCCGCCGAAGCACACCATCCGCGCGCTCGTGTCGGGACGCCCGGTGTACCTGGTGCCGCGCGACGACGGCCTGGTCGTCGGCGCCACCCAGTACGAGGCCGGGTTCGACACCGACGTGTCCGTCGCCGGCGTGCGGGACCTGCTGCGGGACGCGGAAACCGTGCTGCCGGGCATCGCGGAGTACGCGCTGGCCGAGGCCGCCGTCGGGTTCCGCGCGGGCAGTCCCGACAACCTGCCCGTCGTGCGGTGGCTCGGCCCGGATGTCATCGCGGCGACCGGCCACCACCGCAACGGACTGCTGCTGGCGCCGCACACCGCGCGCCTGGTCGTCGGGCTGCTGCAGGGAGGAAGTTCGTGAAAGCACAGGTCAACGGCACCCCGCGCGATCTCGCCGACGGCACGTCGGTGGCGGCGGTGGTGGAGCTCGTGGGCGCGCCGTCGTCCGGTGTGGCGGTGGCGCTCGACGGCGCCGTGGTGCCGAGGGCGTTGTGGGAGAAGACGATCGTGCCGGACGGCGGCGTGGTCGAGGTGCTGACCGCGGTCCAGGGAGGCTGACGTGGACGACCCGTTGACCATCGCGGGCCGGGAGTTCCGGTCGAGGCTCATCACCGGCACCGGCGGTGCCGCCAACCTCTCGGTGCTGGAACGGGCCCTGGTCGCGTCCGGCACCGAGCTGACGACCGTGGCGATGCGCCGGGTCGACTCCGCCGGCCGGACCGGCGTGCTGGAGTTGTTGCGGCGCCTGGGGATCGAGGTCCTGCCGAACACCGCGGGCTGCCGCACGTCCGCGGAGGCCGTGCTGACCGCGCAGCTGGCGCGCGAGGCCCTGGAGACGAACTGGGTCAAGCTCGAGGTCGTGCACGACGAGGAGACCCTGCTGCCGGACCCCGTGGAGCTGCTCGACGCGGCCGAGCGGCTGGTGGCCGACGGCTTCGTGGTGCTGCCCTACACCAGCGACGACCCGGTGCTGGCGCGGAAACTGGAGGACGTGGGGTGCGCCACGGTCATGCCGTTGGGCTCTCCCATCGGTACGGGCCTGGGCATCCGCAACCCGCACAACATCGAGCTCATCACGGCGCGGGCGTCCGTGCCGGTGGTGCTCGACGCGGGCATCGGCACCGCGTCCGACGCCGCGCTCGCGATGGAACTCGGCTGCTCAGCGGTGCTCCTGGCGACGGCCGTCACCCGGGCGCAGGACCCGGAACGCATGGGCGCCGCCATGCGTTGTGCGGTCGAGGGCGGACGTCTGGCGCGCTTGGCCGGCCGAATTCCGCAGCGCTTTTGGGCCCAAGCGTCTTCGCCGGGCCGCTGAGGTCGCTACCGTGGGTACTCACGTGTTGGGGGATGATTGACAACTACCTGAATCCGCCGAGGAGGACGACAAGCCGTGACGGCCCCCATTGACGCCGAGGTCGAGGACGCGACCGCGCGCCTGTACCTGGCGATCGGCCGGCTGGCCCGGTTGCTGCGACGCACCGGTTCGCCCGGACTCGGCCCCGGCGCGGTCTCCGCGCTCGCCACCCTCGCGCGCTGCGGCCCCATGCGCCTGGGCGACCTCGCGAACAAGGAGGGCGTGGCACCCCCGACGCTCTCCCGCATCGTCGCCGCGCTGGTCGAGGCCGGGTACGTGAAGCGCGAACCCGACCCGCAGGACGGCCGCGCCTGGCTCGCCACCCCCACGCCCGAGGGCGAGACGATGGTCTCCGGCGTGCGGTCCGCGCGGGTGCGCGAGCTGCAGCGCCGCATCGAACAGCTCACGCCCGAGCACGTCACCGCGCTGGTGAACGCGTTGGACGCGCTGGAGACGCTGGTCGGCGAGGAGTCGAAGGGCGCACCCGCGTAGGCCGGACGCGGCGGTGGCGCCCGCAGGACGCCGGGCCGCCACCACCTCGCTGTCGTCAGCCGGCGAGCCTCCAGAACGGTGACACCGGTCCGGTGCCCGCGCCCAGCGGGTAGGCCGCCGCCACCGACCGCACGATGAAGTCCTTGCCGAACCGCACGGCCTCCGGCACCGACGCGCCCCGCGCCAGCGCCGCGCTGATCGACGACGCGAGCGTGTCGCCGGAGCCGTGCGTGTGCTCGGTGTCGTAACGAGGTCCGGGCAGCTCCGTGAACTCGCGGCCGTCGTAGAGCAGGTCGAGGCACTCCGGGTCGTCCCACATGTGGCCGCCCTTCACGAGCACCCACTCCGGGCCGAGCGCGTGCAGCGCTTCCGCCGCCACGCGCTGGTCCGCGCGGTCCTTCACGGCGATCCCGGTGATGAGCCGCACCTCGTCGAGGTTCGGCGTCACCAGCGTCGCCCGCGGGAAGAACAGGCCCCGCAAGGCGTCCAGCGCCGAGTCGGCCAGCAGCGGGTCGCCGTGCATCGACGCCGAGACCGGGTCGACGACGAACGGGGTGCGGCCGCGGCCGATCCCGACGCGGTCCAGTGCCGGCGTGACGGCCTCGATGATCCGCGCGGACGCCAGCATGCCGGTCTTCGCGGCCTGCACGCCGATGTCCTCGGCCACCGCGACGACCTGCGCCGCGACGGTGTCCGGCGGGATCTCGTGCACACCCGTGACACCGAGCGAGTTCTGGACCGTCACGGCGGTGAGCGCCACGCAGCCGTGCACCCCGCACGCGAACAGCGTGCGGAGGTCGGCCTGGATGCCCGCACCACCGCCGGAATCGCTTCCGGCGATGGTGAGCACCCGCGGTGGTGCGCCGGTCACGAGGTCTCCACGACCGGGAGGTAGACCTTGTTGCCCGTACCGGCGAACTCGCCGGACTTCTCCGCCATGCCGGCCTCGATGGCCTCCACAGTGGACAGTCCGCGTTCCTCGGCGTAGCGCCGCACGTCCTGCGTGATCTTCATGGAGCAGAACTTCGGCCCGCACATCGAGCAGAAGTGCGCCGTCTTCGCCGGTTCCGCGGGCAGCGTCTCGTCGTGGAACGCGCGCGCGGTGTCCGGGTCGAGCGACAGGTTGAACTGGTCCTCCCAGCGGAACTCGAAGCGCGCCTTCGACAACGCGTCGTCCCAGTCCTGCACGCCGGGGTGGCCCTTCGCGAGGTCCGCGCTGTGCGCCGCGATCTTGTAGGTGATCACGCCGGTCTTCACGTCGTCGCGGTTGGGCAGGCCCAGGTGCTCCTTCGGCGTGACGTAGCAGAGCATCGCGGTGCCCAGCCAGCCGATCTGGGCCGCCCCGATCGCGGACGTGATGTGGTCGTAGGCCGGTGCGATGTCCGTGGCCAGCGGCCCGAGGGTGTAGAACGGCGCCTCGCCGCACCACTGCTCCTCGAGCCGCACGTTCTCGGCGATCTTGTGCATCGGCACGTGGCCGGGACCCTCGATCATCACCTGGACGTCCTTGGCCCTGGCGATGTGCGTGAGCTCGCCCAGCGTCCGCAGTTCGGCGAACTGCGCCTCGTCGTTGGCGTCCGCGATGGAACCGGGCCGCAGCCCGTCACCCAGCGAGAACGTCACGTCGTAGGCGCGCAGGATGTCGCAGAGCTCCTCGAAGTGCGTGTAGAGGAAGCTCTCCCGGTGGTGCGCGAGGCACCACGCGGCCATGATCGACCCGCCGCGCGAGACGATGCCCGTGACGCGCTTCGCGGTGAGCGGCACGTACCGCAGCAGCACGCCCGCGTGCACGGTCATGTAGTCGACGCCCTGCTCGCACTGCTCGATCACGGTGTCGCGGTAGACCTCCCACGACAGCGCCGCCGGGTCGCCGTTCACCTTCTCCAGCGCCTGGTAGATCGGCACGGTGCCCACGGGCACGGGGGAGTTGCGCAGGATCCACTCGCGCGTCTCGTGGATCCGCTTGCCGGTGGAGAGGTCCATGATCGTGTCGGCGCCCCAGCGGGTCGCCCAGACCATCTTCTCGACCTCGTCCTCGATCGACGACGACACCGCGGAGTTGCCGATGTTGGCGTTGATCTTCACGAGGAACTTCTTGCCGATGATCATCGGCTCGGCCTCGGGGTGCTTGCGGTTCAACGGGATCACCGCACGTCCGAGGGCCACCTCCGTGCGCACGAACTCCGCGTCGAGGTTCTCCCGCGTGGCGACGAAGCGCATCTCCGGGGTGGTGATCCCGGCCTTCGCGTACGCGAGCTGGCTGACGGCTCCGTTGATCGGTTCGCGTGCGGCGACCCACTCGGCCCTGCGCGCGGGCAGTCCACTGTGGACGTCGATGGTCGCGTTCTCGTCGGTATACGGACCGGAAGTGTCGTAGAGATCGACATGGTCGCCGTTGGTCAGTTCCACCCTGCGGAAAGGCACACCTTCGCGGTACACCTTGCGCGACCCCGAGATCGGGCCGGTGGTCACACTGGGCTCGACCGAACGGTCGTCTAGTGCCATCACGACATTCCTCCCTACGCCGGCATTACCCGGTCAGGTTCAGGCGGTCGGTGACACCGGCACGACGGCCAGCCACCCTCTCAGCCCGCTCAGGCGCGAGCTCCCGCGTTCTGTGTTGAGTTGTCGAGACCCGACCATAGTCAGCGCGCGCCGCGGCTGCCAAGGGCGCGATTTGCCCCTAATCTTCTCCCGTGGCGGATCATCAGCCGTTCCCGCCCGGCGCGCGTCGCGGTCAACGTCCCGCCGTGGTCTCGGCATGCCCTTCGTGCGGTGAGCTGGCGGGACGCGGCTACCCGGACTGCGGGTTCTGCGCCGAGCTGCTCGACCAGTTCTGGCTCGCCGACTGGGAGGCGCTGCGGACGTCGTCGCAGCTCGCCGACCGGGAACTGGCCGAGCTGGTGACCGCGGCCGACGTCGGCCAGTACCCGTGGACGTGCGTGGACTGGGCGATGACGCTGCTGGCGTGCTCGCGCTGCGGTGCCGAGCTCGGCACCGGGCCCGTCGAGTGCGTGCGGTGCGCGGTCACGGAGGAGCGCCGGTGGAACTGGGACCACTCGGCGCACCCGTCCACGATGAGCGCGAACGAGCACCTGCTCCGCGTCGCCCGCGCCGCCCTGCGCGCCCCCCACCGGCGCCGGCCGGCCGTCGTGCAGGCCTGGCAGCTGGTGCTGCCGTTCCTGATCGCCGGCGAGGTGGTCGAGTTCGGCCGGCTGGACCGGATCCGCGCCCACGTGCTGGCGGGGGGCTACGCGACGATGGCCGCCTGCCACACGTTCGCCGAGCTGGCGGGGCTGCCCGAGCTGTTCTGGCGCCGGGGCGACCCGATCTCATCGCGGGTCGAGTACCAGCCTGACTCCGAGCGCCAGCAGCACGCCGCCCGACAGCTTCTCGAGAGCAGTGCGGACCCGCGGGCGGCCGAGCCAGCGGCGGACGGTGTGCAGGACGGCCACGACGACGAGGTACCAGACCGTGTCGACGACGACCCAGAGCACGGCGAGGAGGAGCAGAACCCCCTTGCCGGCCTGCCCGGCAGGCACGAACTGCGGTAGGAACGAGATCGCGAACACGCCGAGCTTCGGGTTGGCCAGGTTCACGACCAGCCCGCTGCGGAACGCGCGGCTCGCGGGCGGCGGTTCGTCGGTGGGCCGACCCTTGCCGACCAGGGCCTTCACGCCCAGGTAGATCAGGAAGGCCGCGCCCGCGATCCGCAGGCCGTGGTAGGCGATCTCGGACGCCGTGAGCAGGACACTGAGCCCCAGTGCGGCGGCGACGGCCCAGCAGGCGACGCCGACCTCCATGCCGGACACCGTCGCCAGCGCGGCCCTGCGCCCGTGCACCGACTGTCGCAGGACCACGGCGGTGCCGGGTCCTGGCGACAGTGCGATGAGGAACGAGGCCGCCACGAAGGCGACGATGTTTTCGAGTGGCATGCCTTGAATGGTGGCCCGTGCCCGCAACCCGTTTCTTGACCTGGAGCGCGCTCCAGGATGTTCGGTGGTGGCATGACCTTGGAACTGGGGAAGCTGGGATTCGGCACGTGGGCCATGGGCGGCCCGTTCTCGGGCCCGGACGGCCTGCCCGTCGGCTGGGGACCGGCCGACGACGCGGAGTCGGAGAAGGCGCTGCGGCGGGCGGTCGAGCTGGGCGTGACGCTGTTCGACACGGCCGACGTGTACGGCTGCGGGCACGCCGAGACGGTGGTGGGGCAAGCGCTTGCGGGCATGCGTGACCAGGTGCTGATCGCCACGAAGTGGGGCTGCGGGTTCGACGCTGAGCAGCGCCGGATGACCGGGAACGAGGGGTCCGTCGCGTACCTGCGCCGCGCCGTCGAGGGGTCGTTGCGGCGACTCGGCACCGACCGGATCGACCTGTACCAGCTGCACGTCGGCGACCTCTCGTACGAGGAGGCCGGGCCGCTGCGCGACGAGTGCGAGGCGCTGGTCGCGGAGGGCAAGATCCGCGCGTACGGGTGGAGCACGGACGACGTCGAGCGGGCGCGGTTCTTCTGCGAGGGCGAGCACGGGATCGCCGCGCAGGCGGACATCAACCTGCTGTTCGACAACCCGGAGATGTACGCGGGCGAGTTCGCGGTGCTGTGCCGCCGCCCGCTCGCGATGGGGCTGCTGGCGCGGGAGACGTTCCCCGAGCTGCCGGCCGACGACGTGCGCGTCACGAACCCGGCGTGGCTGCGGTTCTTCGTCGACGGCAAGCCGGCGCCGTCGTACTTCGCGGCGCGGGAGGCCGTGCGGGACGTGCTGACCTCCGGCGGCCGCACGCTGGTGCAGGGGGCGCTGGCGTGGTTCTGGGCGCGTTCTCCCCGGCTGGTGCCGATCCCCGGCGTGCGGACGGTCGCCCAGGTCGAGGAGAACGCGGGTGCGCTGGCGTCCGGTCCGCTGACCGCGGCCGAGCTGGCGCAGGTGGAGTCGGTGCTGAGGGGCTAGTTGTACTGACCTGAGAGGTTGGGAACGCGGCTGGCGGGTGGTTGGCCGTTGAGTGCGGTGTGACCGCGGTGGTGATTGTAGGTGTGTAGCC
>NZ_JBHXCW010000285.1:0-9044 GCF_042725365.1 Lentzea sp. NPDC060358
CCTCACCGACACCTGCCAGGGGGTGGCCGCCATGGACGTGCGATTCAGGTCTTCCGACAGGTTCCTCCTCCGCGCCCCGGTGCTGCCGAGGCGGCGGCTGGGGTCCGCCGTCACGGCGGTGGACGACGCGCTCGACCCGCTGCTGCGGGAGGCCGTCGCGGTCGCGAGCCCGGCGCTCACGGCGGCGCTGGACAAGGTTCTCGCAGGCCGGGCGCCTGCCACGGGGCGCCTGCTCGCCGCGCTGACCCGGTACGAACTGCGCATGGCGGGCCGTCCCACCCCCTTCGGCCTGCTCGCGGGGGTGGCCGTCGGCGAGTTCGCGGAGCGGGCGGAGGCCTGGCTGGACGGCGCGCACCGCAGGCACGTGCACCTGGACCAGGCCTGGCTCGACCGGTGGGCGGGCGAGCTCGAGGCGGACCTCGACGTGCTGGTGCGCCTGGAGGTCACCGCGAACAACCTGTGCACCCGGCACGGCGACCGCCTCACCGTCCCGCACGGCACCCGGCTCGTGGGGGTGCGCCGCACCGCGGTCGTCGCCCGCCTCCTCGCCGCCGCCGCGACGCGCATCCCGGTCCGCGATCTCGTCGACGTGGTCGCCGGTGATTTCCCGGACGTGCGCCGATCCGCTTTACCGGCACTCGTCGCGGAGCTGGTCCGGCTGCGGTTCTTGCAGACGTCGTTGCGGCAGTCGGAAAGACCTCTCGAGCGCGTGATCGAATTGCTTCCCGCGCGATATCCGCAGTGGGAACGCGCCGCCGCGACAAAAGCGTCCGTCGACGCCTACCGGCGCAGTCCCGTCGGCCGCGGAACGGCGGAATTGACGGCTGTTCGGCGTACCGCCGGAGCGGACGACCCGGTGCGGGTCGACCTGGAACTGGACGCGCACGTGCGGTTGCCGCACGAGGTGGCGCGCGAGGCGGAACGGGCCGCCGACGTCCTGTGGCGGTTGTCCGCGCACGACAACGCGCGGTCCCGCAACCTCGCGGACTTCCACGTCCGGTTCCTCGAGCGGTACGGGGTCGGCGAGCTGGTTCCCGTGCTCGACCTCCTCGACCGGGACGCGGGCATCGGCCCCCCGGCGGGCTACGAACGGCCGTGGGAGGCGGCACCGGCGGACGACTCCCGGCACCCGGTGCTGGTCCGCCTGCTGGCCGGGGCGCTGGCCGACGGGGTCACCGAGGTGGTGCTCGACGACGACCTCGTCGACCGCCTGTGCCCGCCCGGCGGCACCCCGCCCGCCACGGCGGAGCTGTTCGTTACCCTGCACGCCGCCTCGGTCGACGCGCTCGAACGCGGCTGCTTCGAGCTGGTGGTGAACCCGCTGACCGGCACGCAGCAGGCCGGGGCGTCGCTCGGCAGGTTCGGCCACCTGCCGCAGGTGCGCGACCTGCTCGCCGAGCTGGCCGCGGTGCAGGCCGATGACCGGATCCCGGTGCAGCTCGACCACCTCACCACCGATCCCCGTGACGCGAACGTGGCGCGCGTTCCGCGGGTGCTCGCCCACTCGCTCGCCGTCGGCGTGCCCGGCCGGCCGGGAGGTCTCGACCTGGCGGACGTCGCCGTGGCCGCCGACGCACACCGGTTGCGGCTGTACTCGGTGTCGCTGGGTCGCGAGATCGTGCCGCGGGTGCTGCACGTGCTGGACATCAGCGCTGCGGCGCCCGAGGTGGTGCGGTTCCTGTGGGACGTGTCGCTGATGGGCGTGCGCACGCTCAAGCCGTGGGACTGGTCGGCGTTGCGGGACAGCCCCTTCCTGCCCGCGGTCCGCTCCGGCCGGACGGTGCTCACCCCCGCCCGGTGGCGCGTCGGCGAGTCCGATGTGGACACCGACGGGGCGCTGGCCGCGTGGCGGCGGAAGTGGTGGGTGCCCGGCCGGGTGCGGCTGACGAACCTGGACCAGCAGCTGTGCCTGGACCTGGGGGTGCGGGAGCACCGCGCGCTGCTGCGCGCCGAGCTGCGCAAGTCGGGCACGGCGGTGGTGTGCGAGGACCGCTCGCCCGCGCTCGACCAGGGCTGGCTGCGCGGGCCGGAGGGCGTGCACGAGGTCGAGCTGGTCGTCCCGCTGGTCGCGGCCGATCCCGAACGCCGCCCGGTGCGGCCCCCCGCTCCCGTTCGCCGGAGCGTGGCGCACCTGCCCGGCGGCGACTGGGTCTCCGCGCACGTCCAGTGCTCGCCGCACCGGCAGCGCGAGGTGCTGCTCGCGCACCTCAACCCCTGGCTGGCCACCGTGAAGTCCGAAGTGGACCGCTGGTTCTTCGTGCGCTACCAGGCCGACGAGCAGCCCCCGCACATCCGGCTGCGCCTGCACGGCGACGTGCTCCCGCAGGTGCGGGACCGGGTCGCGGCGCTGGTGGACGCGAGGCTGTGCGCCGGGTTCTCGGTGCACGCCTACCGGCCGGAGGTCGAGCGCTACGGCGGCGAGGCGGTGATCGACCTGGCGGAACGGGTCTTCGCCGCCGACAGCCGGGTGGCGCTGCGCGGGACGAGCGCCGCGCCGGACACCCTCGCGGTCGCCGCCGACGTGGTGTCGTTGATCAGCTGCTTCCACGGTCCCGGGCAGGACTGGCCGGCGTGGCTGCTGGCGGAGGTTCCGAAGGACGAGGCCGCGCACCGGGCGTTCGCCAGGCGCCGTTCCGAGGCGCTGGCGGCGATCACGCTGGACCCGGTCCCGGCGGACGGCGACTGGGCCGAGCTGCTCGGCGAGTACGGCGCCAAGGTCCGTGCGGCGGCGGCCGACTGGACGTCGCCCGGCGAGATCCTCCGCGCACTGCTGCACCTGCCTTGCAACCGTCGGCTGGGCGCGGACTTCCGGGCGGAGGCCGAGGTGTGCGCGCTGGCCCGTGGCGCGGTGAAGGCGCACCTCGACCGCCGGCGAGCCGCGCGGTGAGCATCCGGACGTGGCTGATCCGCGCGGTCCGCGAGCTCGGCGGCCCCGCCGACGTGGACCTCGGCACCGGCGACTGGCCGCACCACCCGATGTCGCTCGCCGACGGGCACAGCGGGCTCGCGGTCCTGTTCGCCCGGCTCAGCGACGGCACGCCCGAGCTGCGCGACGTGGCCCACCAGCACCTGGCCGCCGCCGCGCGCACACCGAGGCCCCGCGCCGAGAGCCTGTTCGACGGGGTGCCGTCGCTGGGGTTCGCCGCGCGCAGCATCGCCAGGGCCGACGGCGACTACCGGGGCGTTCTCTCCCGCGTCGACCCCCACGTCGTGCGGCTCGCCGAGACGACCCTCACCGCCGAGGAAGCCCGCCTCGCCGCCCGTGAACCCGGCGCCAGGATGGCCGCCTACGACGTCACCTCCGGCCTGTCCGGACTGGGCAGGTACCTGCTCGCCTGCGGAGCGGGCACCCGCCCGGTGCTGGAGCGGCTGCTGCGCTACCTGGTCCGGCTGACCGAGCCGGTGCGGGTGCACGGCCGCCGCGTGCCGGGGTGGTGGACGCCGGACCCGGCACTGCTCGCCGACCCGGTCGAGCACCCCCACGGCCACCTCAACCCCGGCATGGCGCACGGCATCTCCGGCCCGCTGGCGCTGCTCGCCGTGTGCCACGCGCACGGCGTGGTCGTCGAGGGCCAGATCGAGGCGATGCGCCGGATCGCCACCTGGCTGCTCGCGCGCCGCGGCACCGACCAGCACGGCCCGTACTGGCCCGCGGTGGTTCCGCTGGAACACGAGGTCGCGCGCGCCACCGAACTGCTGCCGCCGAGCCGCATCGCCTGGTGCTACGGCGCTCCCGGCGTGGCACGCGCCGTGCAGCTCGCCGCCACCGAGGTGGGCGAGCCCACGTGGACCGCCGAGGCGAAGGCGACGCTGCGCGCGGCGTTCCGGCGCCCGCGGGAGCGGTGGGGGATCCGCGACGCCTCCCTGTGCCACGGCTCGGCGGGCGTCCTGCACGCGACCGCGCTCGTGCTCGGGCGGGACGCGGACGTGCTGCCCGGCCTGTGCGATCACCTGCTGTCCCAACGAGAACGGCACACCGTCGTCACGGTGCCGCCGCGCCGGCCGGGCTTCCTCGACGGGGCCGCGGGGACGTTGCTGGCGTTGCACGACCACCTGACGCCGCTGGGGCCGGGACCGCTGCCGTGGCACGCGGCGCTGGCGCTGGGGTGAGGGGGTGTTGTTGTCGGGGGCGGGGATGGGCGCGGGGATGTGGTGGTGCGGCTCGGTTCCGACGGTGGCCGCGGTGCCGGCGGGGGTGAGCGCGGGGATGTGGTGGTGTGATTCGGTTCTGGCGGTGGGGGTGGTGCCGGCGGGTGTGGGCGCGGGGATGTGGTGGTGTGGCTCGGTTCTGGCGGTGGGGGTGGTGCCGGCGGGTGTGGGCGCGGGGATGTGGTGGTGTGGCTCGGTTCTGGCGGTGGGGGTGGTGCCGGCGGGGGTGAGCGCGGGGATGCGGTGGTGCGGTCCGGTGCCGGCGGGTGTAGGCGAGGGGATGTGGCGGCGCGGTTCGGTTCCGGCGGCGGGTGTGGGCGCGGGGATGTGGCGGTGCGGTTCGGCGCCTGCCGCAGCCGTCGCACCGGCGGGGTCGCCGTGCATCCGCCGCGCGACCGCGCCCCGCCCCGGGCCGCTGCCGTGGCACGCGGCACCGGGGTGAGGACCGCGACGCGGCGGGTCGGCCTCCTGACCGCGGCCACCGCGATCTCCGCCGCCGGCAACGGTTTCGGCCGCATCGCGGTCACGTTCGGCGTGCTGTCGCTGCCGGGGGCCGGCGCGTCCGCGCTGTCCGTCGTGCTGGTGTGCCTGCTGGTGCCGCAGGTGCTGTTCGTCCTCTTCGGCGGCGTGCTCGCCGACCGGGTGAGCCGGTCCGGGCTGCTCGTGCTGTCCGACCTGACGTGCGCGCTCGCCTATGCCGGGCTGGCCGCCGGGGTGGGGTGGCACGCGCCGGTGCCGGTGCTGGCCGGATGTGCCGCGGTGGCGGGGATCGCGCTGTCGGTGGCGGGGCCGGCGACGGGCGGGCTGATGCCCGAGATCGTCCCGGCCGACCGGCTCCAGCGGGCCAACAGCCTGGTGACCACCGCCGCGCACAGCGCCGACCTCGCGGGCACCGCGCTGGGTGGCGTCGCCGTCGCGTGGCTGGGTGCGCCGGCGACGTTGTTGTTCAACGCCTTCAGTTTCGTGGTGAGCGCGGTGCTGCTCGCCCTGCTGCGGTTGCCGCCGCGGGTGCGGTCCGGGGCGACGTCCCTGCTCGTCGACCTGCGGCTGGGCTGGCGGGCGTTCGCCGAGCGGCAGTGGGTGTGGGCGACGGTGAGCGCGCTGTCGTTCACGTCCGCCGCGCTCGCCGCCACGATGGGGGTGCTCGGGCCGCTCGTGGCGCTGGAGGACTGGGACGGGCCGCGGGCCTGGTCGCTCGTCGTCGTGGCGAGCACGGGCGGGATGCTGTGCGGCGCCGCGCTGTCGGCCCGGTTGCGGCCCCGCAGACCCCTGGTGGCCGGGCTGTCGCTGGTGACCCTGCTCGCCGTGCCGCTGGGCCTGCTGGCCGCGGGCGCGTCACCGTGGGCCGTGGCGCCGGCGATGTTCTGCGCGGGACTGGCCAACGACGCGTTCGGCGTGCTCTGGCACACGACGGTGCAGCGCGCGGTGCCGGAGGAGGTGCTCGCGCGGGTGGTCTCCTACGACTGGCTCGGCACGATGGTGCTGTCACCGGTGGGCGTGCTGGTCGCGGCGCCGCTCGCCACCGCCCTCGGCACGGGCCCGGTCCTGGCGGGGTGCGCGGGCCTGGTCGTCCTGTCCGTGCTGGCGGCGCTCGCCTCCTCCGAGGTGCGGTCGCTCTGACCCGCCGCCCGGTTCACCGGGTGCCGCCGCCCTTGTCGGTGCGCGCCACCGCCTTCTCGGCGAGCTTCGTCTCGATGCGCCGCAACGCGGCGATCATCGCGTCGGCGTCGTCGTCGGACACCACGTCGTGGAGCAGCTCGCTCCAGATGTCGTGCAGCCGCCGCAGGTTCTCCTGCGCGCGGGCGGTGGGGTAGAGGCGCACGCGGCGCGCGTCCTCCCGGTCCGCCTCGCGGTGCACCAGGCCCTTGCCCTCCAGCCCCCGCAGCGCGCGGCTGAAGTTGCTGGAGATCTGCTGGGTGGCCTCGGCGGCCGCGCGGGCCGACGTGCCGGGGTTGCGGTCGATGTAGCGCATCACCGCGATGTCGAGCGGCGTCCACGCCGTCTCGTGCAGGCCCTCCTTGGAGGCGTGGATCTGGCGGCCGACCGCCGCGATCAGGTCGGCGAGCTCGAACAACCGCGACTTCTGGTCCTCGTCCACGGGGCCATGTTACTTTTCCTGTCGACTGATAGCTATCGCTTGATAGGAGATGTGGTGACCGCGCCGTCCCGCAGCACCATCCCCGTGCCGCTCCTGCTCGTCCTCGCCCTGCTGGCGAGCGTGGCGCCGTTCGGCATCGACCTCTACCTGCCCGCGTTCCCGCGGATGGCCACCGAGCTCGAGACGAGCGACACCGCCGTCCAGCTCACGCTGACGATGTTCCTGCTCGGCCTCGCCGCGGGGCAGCTGGTCTTCGGGCCGATCTCGGACCGGTGGGGCAGGCGCGGGCCGCTGCTCGCGGGCTCCGCGGTGTTCGTCGGCGCCAGCGTGCTCGCCGCCGTCGCGCCCACGATCGGCGTCCTGCTGGTCGCGCGCCTGGTCCAGGGGCTGACCGCGGCCGCCGGCATGGTCATCGGCCGCGCGGTGATCGCCGACCTCGCGACCGGTCGCGCCGCCGCGCGGGCGTTCAGCCTGATGATGATCGTCAGCGGGGTGGCACCCGTGGTCGCGCCGCTGCTCGGCAGCTTGATGGTCGACGGGATCGGGTGGCGCGGCGTGCTGTTCGTGCTGGCGGGGCTCGCGGTCGCGATGCTCGGGTCGGTGGCGGTCGTGCGGGAGACCCACCCGCGGGAGCGGCGCGGCACCGCGCAGAGCGGTGGCCTGCACGCCCTGGGCCGGCGGGCCTACCTGACCGCGACGGCCACGTTCGTCTTCTCGTTCGCCGTGCTGATGGCCTACATCTCCGCCTCGCCGTTCCTCTACCAGGTCGTCATCGGGATGGGGCCGGTCAGCTACGGCCTGCTGTTCGCGCTCAACGCGCTCGGGCTGATCGGCAGCAGCTCGCTCGCGTCGCGGCTGCTGCGCCGCAGCCACCCGCGCCGGGTGCTCACCACCGGCACCGCGTGGCTGCTCGGGGCGGCCACCGTGCTGCTCGTCCTCGCACTGCTGCCGATCGGTGCCGTCTGGCTGGTCGTGCCGATCTTCTTCGCGGTCGCGTCGCTGGGCTTCGTCCTCGGCCCGGCCACGGCGCTCGCCCTCGACGCGGTCCCGGGGGCCGCCGGCACCGGATCGGCCGTGCTGGGCGCCGCGCAGTTCGGGCTCGGTGCGGCGGTGTCCCCGCTGGTCAGCGTCGGCAGCACCCACTCGGCGCTGCCGATGGCGATCATCATCGCCGTGCTCGCCGCCATCGCGGCCTGCGCGTCCCGGCTGCTCGCCACGCCCGAGGTCACCGTTCCCGGGCGGGCCGACGTGCTCGCCGCGTCCAACTAGGGGGAGAACACCGTGCTGATCGGCATCGAGGAGCACTGGGTGCTGCCGGAGCTCACCGCCGCCCTGCGGGGCCGCGACGAGAGCCTGGCGTTCAACGACCTCGGCGACCACCAGGACCGGTTGCGGGACCTGGGTGAGGGCCGGATCGCCACCATGGACGCCCAGGGCATCGACGTCGCCGTCCTCGCGCACACCCCACCCGGCACGCAGGCGCTGCCCGCCGAGGAGGCGGTGCGGCTCAGCCGGGTCGCGAACGACGTCGCCGCCGAGGCCGTCACCCGCCACCCGGACCGCTTCCGCGCTCTCTCGACGCTGCCGCTGTCCGCACCGCACGCGGTCGCCGGCGAACTCCGGCGCGCCGCCGGCCTGGGCCACGTGGGCACCATGGTCTACGGCCGGTCCGGCGACCTCCTGCTGGACGACCCGGTCTACGACGACTTCCTCGCCACCGCCGCGGAGCTGCGCCACCCGGTCTTCCTGCACCCGCAGCTGCCGTCGGACGCCCTGCGCGACGCCTCCTACCGCGGCTTCGACCCCCTGGTCGACCTGGGCCTCGCCACGTTCGGCTGGGGCTGGCACCTCGACGCGGGCCTCGCCGCGCTGCGGCTGATCCTGCGTGGCACCTTCGACCGGCATCCGGACCTGCAGGTCGTGCTCGGCCACTGGGGCGAGATGCTGCTCTTCTGGACCGACCGCGCGAACAGCCTCGCGCGCCTCGCCGGCCTCGAACGCCCGGTGGCGGACTACCTGAGGTCGAACTTCCACATCACCGCCTCGGGCATGCTCACCCCCGCCCTGCTGCGGCACGCCCTGGAGGTCACCACCGCCGACCGCCTGCTCTTCTCCACCGACCACCCGTTCCAGCACCCCTCCGGCGAGGAGATCACCGCGTTCCTGGGCGAGTTCTCCTCCGACGCCGACCGGGAGGCGTTCGCCTCGGGCAACGCGGCGGCCCTGTTCGGGATCTGAGGGTCGAATCAGGTGCGGGTCAGGGGTAAACCCTGATGGCACGCTCCCCGGTCGCTGGCAGTCTGGATCTCGTCAAGGGGAAAACCGCAGTTCTAGGGGAGTCATGAGCGAATCCGAGACCGAGCCCACCCGCACCACCGTCGACTCGGTGGTCGACGCCTTCCGGGGCCTGGTGAGCGAGGGCATCAACCGTCGTGTCGTCGTGCGCGACAGCAAGGACGACGTGGTGCTGGAGGTGCCGGTGGCTCTCGGAGTGGTGGCCGCGCTGGCCGCTCCGGTGGCCACGACGATCGGCGCCGGCGTCGCGCTGGTGGGCAAGTGCGAGATCAAGCTGGAGGACCGCCGGCAGGCCGGCACCACCCAGCCCGCGACGACCGTCGAGGCCGAGCGGATCTAGTGCGGTGGCCACGAACCCTTGCCGTGGTGTGTGCGGTCCAGGGTGATGCATCGTGGTGCCTCCCCCACGTCCTCGTACTGGTTGTACGGGGGCGTGGGGGAGGTGCCGCGAGGCGTCCACCTGGGCCCCGCACACCGCGGTGAGGATTGTGGCCACCGCACG
>NZ_JBHXCW010000286.1:0-8970 GCF_042725365.1 Lentzea sp. NPDC060358
GGGATCTCCCGCCGAGCGCTTCCGTCTGTCGATCAGGCCGGGAGGTCGAGCGCCTCGTCGTGCGTGCGGTCGACCACGCTCTTCACGTCGACGATCCGGCCGAGCTGCTTCACGAGCTGCGCCGGCGTGCGGCCGGGTTGCAGCGCCACGTCCACGTCCAGGCGCGACAGGTCTCCCCGCCCGGCCGGGCCGAGGCTCAGCGACTCGACGTCGACCCCGCGACTCGAGAACAGCACCACGATCCGCGCCAGCGCGCCGGGTTCGTTGCGCAGCAACAGGGACAGCGAATGTCTCGTCATCATTCCACCTCGTCGAACAGGGGCCGGATGCCCCGCGCGGCCATGACCTCGTCGTTGCCCGTGCCCGCGGCCACCATCGGCCACACCTGGGCGTCCTGCCCCACCACGAAATCGATCACGACGGGCCGGTCGGTGACCGCCATCGCCTGCAGGATCACGCCGTCCACTTCGGACTGCTCGGTGCAGCGCAGGCCGACGCAGCCCAGCGCGTCCGCCAGCTTCACGAAGTCCGGGTGGCGGTCGTGCGTGCCGAGCCGGGTGTTGGAGTACCGGCCGCCGTAGAACAGGGTCTGCCACTGGCGGACCATGCCGAGGTTGCCGTTGTTGATGATCGCGACCTTGACGGGGATGCCCTCCGCCGCGCAGGTCGCGAGCTCCTGGTTGGTCATCTGGAAGCAGCCGTCGCCGTCGATCGCCCACACCGCCCGGTCCGGCGCGCCGGTCTGGGCGCCCATCGCCGCCGGCACCGCGAAGCCCATCGTGCCCGCACCGCCGGAGTTGATGAACGAGCCGGGGCGTTCGTACTTCACGTACTGCGCCGCCCACATCTGGTGCTGGCCGACGCCTGCGGTGTAGATGGCCTCGGGACCGGCGAGCATGCTGATCCGCTCGATCACGTACTGCGGGGCGAGCATGCCGTCGGACGGCCAGTCGTAGCCCAGCGGGTACGTCGTGCGCAGGCCGCCCAGGTAGTTCCACCACGCCGTGAGGTCCGGCGCCCGCGTGACGACGGCCGAAAGCGCGGCCAGCACGTCGCGGCAGTCGCCGACGATGCCGACGTCGGCCTTGCGGTTCTTGGAGATCTCGGCCGGGTCGATGTCGGCGTGCACCACCGCGGCGTGCGGGGCGAACTCCGGCAGCAGCCCGGTGACCCGGTCGTCGAACCGGGTCCCCAGCGCGATCAGCAGGTCGGACCGCTGCAGCGCGGCGACGGCGGGCACCGTCCCGTGCATGCCCGGCATCCCCAGGTGCAGCCGGTGCGAGTCCGGGAAGGCGCCGCGCGCCATCAATGTGGTGACGACCGGGATCCCGGTCTTCTCCGCGAGCTTCAGCAGCTCCGGCGCCGCACCGCTGCGGATCACCCCGCCGCCGACGTAGAACACCGGCCGCTTCGAGGAACCGATGAGCTGAGCCGCGTTGCGGACCTGCACCGGCGAGATCACCGGCCGCGCCGGTGTGGTGAGCACCGGCGGTGCGTAGGTCGTGGCGGCCGCCAGCACGTCCTTGGGCAGGTCCACCAGCACGGGGCCCGGCCGCCCCGAAGACGCGAGAGCGAACGCCTCGGCGATCACCCGCGGAATCTCGGCCGGGTCGTGCACCTGGAAGCTGTGCTTGGTGATGGGCAGGGTGATGCTGCGGATGTCGGCTTCCTGGAAGGCGTCCGTGCCGATCACCGACCGGGCGACCTGCCCGGTGATCGCGACGATCGGCACGGAGTCCATGTACGCGTCCGCGAGCGGCGTCACCAGGTTCGTGGCCCCGGGTCCCGATGTCGCCATGCAGACGCCGACCCGTCCGGTCGCCTGCGCGTACCCCTGCGCCGCGTGCCCCGCGCCCTGTTCGTGGCGCACCAGCACGTGGCGGATCTTCACCGAGTCGAGCAGCGGGTCGTAGGCGGGCAGGATCGCCCCGCCGGGCATCCCGAAGACGACCTCGCAGCCGACGTCCTCCAGCGCCTTGACCAACGCACCTGCACCGGTGGTGTCCACGGTTGCTCCCGACCTCTCGTCAGCCCGCGAGCTGGCGCTCCAGCTGGCGAGGGGACAGCGGCTTGTCGAGCGACGGCTCGGAGCTCAGGATCGCCCGCTGCAACTGACGCAGCCTTTCGGACGGCTCGAGCCCCAGCTCCTCGATCAGCGTGTCCCGCAGCGACTGGTACGCCTCGAGCGACTTCCACTGCCGGCCCGCCCGGTAGAGCGCGAGCATGTACTGCGCGCACAGGTTCTCGTGCATCGGGTGCTGCGCGGTGAGCACCGACAGCTCGCTCAGCAGCGACTGGTGCTTGCCGAGCTGGAGGTCGGCCTCGATGCGCGTCTCCAGGACGCCGAGCCGGCTCTCCTGCAGCCGGGTGACCTCCATGCCCAGGCGGACGCCGATCTGCACGTCCACCAGGACCGGTCCGCGCCACACCTCGGCGGCGCTGCGCAGCAACCGGCTCGCGGACTCCAGGTCGCCCACCTCGAACGCCCGCTGACCCGCGCTCGCGAGCCGCTCGTAGCTGCGGACGTCGACGCTCTCCGGCGGCACGTCCAGCATGTAGCCGCCGTACCGGGTCACCAGGACGTTCTTCGCGACACCGGGACCGTCGCCCGGCATGGCCGCCTCGATGCGCCGGCGCACCTGCAGCACGTAGGTCTGCAGCGTCGTGAGGGCGCTGCGCGGCGGTGTCATCCCCCAGAGCTCTTCGATCAACGTCGGGACCGTGACGACGTGGCCCGCCTGAAGTCCGAGCAGCGAGAGCACCTGCCTGGGCTTCACGGCGCTCGGTGCGATCGAGACGCCGTTCTCCCGTGCCTCCAGCGGTCCCAGAACCTTGATCTCCATTGGAGCCTCCCCTGCTCAGCGGCGGTCGACTTGGTCGTGCCACAAGTTCACCTGAGCCGGGCTATCGCCCGCCACGTATCCCGCCACGACTCTGAGATGGCGAACTACTGCGTCGGACGTGAGAAATTCATATACCCAAACCGTATCTTTGGGTGATCAAGCGGACACATGCCGTGACGACCGTTCGGAAATACTCAGCCATTGGCGTGACATTGACTCGCGAATCAATGCACTTTCACCTCCTTAACCGATTCAGACGCAGTCCTGATCCGCTCGTGTCTGTCTAGTATTCGGCTTGAGCGCGCGCCCAGTGGCGCGTTTGCTCTGGAGCGGGTGCTCTTGGGGGGCACGTGAATACAACGCCTGCGATACCGAGATACCGCGCGATCATCGTCGCGGTGTTCGTGGCGGTCTGCCTGACCGACCTCACCCGCGCGCTACTTCACGCGGGCGAGACCACCGAATTGGCGGTGTCGCTCATTGATTTGGCGCTGCTTGTCCTGCTGCAAGTGTCGTATTTCCGGCATCTGAGCGCTTTGCGACGACACCTCACATTGGCCGCTCAGATCGTGCTCCTCGTTCTTCCCTGTGTCGTCTTCGGGCATTCCTGGGCGGGTGTCGCGGGCCTGGTCGCGGGCAACGCGCTGCTGGTCCTGCGGCCGGTGTTCGGCTGGGCCGTGTTCGTGGCCGTCGTGGTCGCCACCGGTCTCGCCGAGGCGGCGCTGGGCGAGGTGATGATGGCGACCGCGGCCATCGCGCTGCTGCTCGCGGGCCTCGCCACGGGCTTCGCCACCCACCGCGACTGGCCGGCGCCCCCGCCTCCCGCTCCCCCGGTCGCCGTCGTGGTGCCCGACGCCGTCGTCACGACCGCCGCGGTCGCCGCCGAACGCGTCCGCGTGGCCCGCGACCTGCACGACCTGCTCGGCTACAGCCTCAGCGCGATCAAGCTGAAGAGCGAGCTGGCCCAGCGGCTCGTGTCGGGCAGCCCGGACCACGACTGGGAGTACGTGCGCGAGCACATCAGCGACATCGTGGCCATCACCCACCACGCGCTGGCCGACGTGCGGTCCCTGGCCCGCGCCTACCGCCCGATCTCGCTCGCGACGACGTCCGACTCGGCCAAGGCGATGCTGGCGGCGTCGAACATCGACGCCCGCGTCGAACTCGACCACGACCCGCTGCCGGAACCGGTCGAGACCGTCCTCGCCGCCGTGCTGTGCGAGGCCGTCACGAACGTCCTGCGCCACAGCGAGGCCAGCACCTGCACGATCGGCGTGCGGCAGTGCGGCACCACGGTCCTGCTGGACGTCATCAACGACGGCGCCGCCGACCGCGCCGCCACCGCCGACTGCAACGGCGTCCGCAACCAGGCCGAACGCGTCCAGGCCGCCGGCGGCACCTTCACCGCCCGCCACGTCGGCGACGGCTCGTTCCACGTGCACGCCGCCATCCCGGCGATCCCGGTCACCCCGCTCACGCCCTGACCGCCCGCCGCAGGCGTTCGACGGTGAACGCCCGCCGCGAGGACGGGGCAGCGGGGGCTAGAACCAGCCCGACTTGCGGGCGATGCGCACCGCGTCGACCCGGTTGCGGGCGTCGAGCTTCGCCGTCGCCGCCGTCAGGTAGTTGCGGACGGTGCCGACGGACAGGAACAGCGTCGTGGCGATCTCCATGGCGTCGGCGCCGTCGGAGGCGAGCCGCAGCACCTCGAGCTCCCGCGGCGTCAGCGGGCAGTCGTCGGTGTCCCAGGCGGACAGTGCGAGCTGCGAGTCGATCACCCTTCGTCCTACCGAGACACCGCGAATGGCGTCCGCGAGCTCGTTCACGGGCGCGTCCTTGAGGATGAAGCCGTTGACGCGCGCGTTGAGAGCACGCCGCAGAGTGCCCGGCCGGCCCAGGCTCGTGAGAATGAGCGTGCGCGTCTCGGGAACGGTGTCGTGGATCACCGTGGCCGCGGAAAGACCGTCCATACCGGGAAGGTCGATGTCCAGCACCGCGACGTCCGGCTTGTTCTTCGCTACGGCCGCGACGATTTCGTCACCGGTTGCGACGGACGCCACGACCTCGATATCCGGTTCGAGATTCAACAAAGCGACCAAAGCGCCTCGGACCATTTGCACGTCCTCGGCGAGCAGCACTCTGATCATCCGCCCCCCTCTTACCCCCAGGTCACCAATTCGAGTTTTACACTCGGTGACCGTGCGGGCAAGCAGTGGGACCGGGTGCGCGGTGCGTTGCTCCAGATGCGCGAGAGGCAATTGGGAACACTAATCGGCGGATGACTTGCCGTTACCGCGCGCTCACAGCCCGATGAGGAACCGAATCGCGAACCGGGGCGGCTCGAGCGATGTCCGATCTCGCGGTGGTACCCGCGATTCGGCCTCCGGACCGCCGGTTCACCGCGTTTCGCCCCACCGCTCCAGCAGTTCGAGACCGCCGTCGACGGTGATCACCTGACCCTGGATCCACGCGGCCTCGTCGGTGCAGAGCAACGACACCGCGTTGGCGACGTCCTGGGGCAGGGTGACGCGGCCGGACGGGCTCTTGATGGCGAGCCGGTCGACCATCTCCGGGTCGATGTTCATGGGGCCGTTGTCGACGACCGTGGTGACGACGGCGTTGACGGCCACCTTGTACCAGGCCATCTCCAGGGCCAGCGTCCTGATCACGCCGTGCACCGGCGTGACCGCGTAGCCGGCGATCACCACGCGCCCGCCGTCCTGCAGCGCCTTGGCGAGCGGCTCCACGATGTTGAGCAGCGGGGTCAGGTCGGGCGACTCGGCGTGGTGGACGAAGAAGTCCAGCTGGCCGCGCTCCTGCTTGATCCGCTCGAGCAGGGTCCGCACGGCGTGCTCGTCCTGGACGTCCAGCCCGGTGATGGCGACCGAGCCGGGCTTGCCCGCGAGCACGAGCTTCGCGCGCTCCAGGTCGACGTCGTCGTCGGAGGCCGTGAGGATGACGTGGGCGCCGCTGTCGCAGAGCTTGCTCGCGATGGCGAGCCCGAGCCCGTGCGTCCCCGACGTGACAAGGGCGATCTTGCCGTCGAGTCCCAGGCGCGTGTTGACCGGTTCGATCATGATGCTGACCACCTCGTTGTCCGCGTGGTGATCGACGTTCCGCCCGGCTGCTAGGGGCGCGCTCGACTACTTCTTGCGCAAACCCTCCAGAACGCGCAGGATCGCTCGTTCGACCTCGCGCCCGGTGCGCTTCGGGTCGGACGAGCTCGCGATGGTGCCGGCGGCCGCGGACAGCGCCCCGAACAGCAGCCGGGCCATGATCTCCACCGGTGCCTCCTCGATCTCGCCCGCGTCCACGAGCAGCTGCACGGCCGTGCGGAGCAGACCGAAGCTGAAGTGCTCCTCCGCCTCGCGCCAGCGCTCCCAGCCCATCACGACGGGCGCCTCGTGGACGATGATCCGCTGGTACTCCGGCTCCAGGCACTTGCGGACGTACGCGCGCACGCCCGCGATCGCGGTCTCCCAGGCGGGCCCGTCGGCGGTGACCACCGCGGTCAGCGACTCGATCGACTTCGTCTCGACCTGGGTGAAGGCCGCCTCGAACAGCGCCTGCTTGCCGCTGAAGTGGTGGTAGAGCGCGCCTTTCGTCACACGGGCGCGCTTCACGACCTCGTCGAGCGAGGTCGCGGCGTACCCGCGTTTGGTGAAGAGGTCGACCGCGCTGTCGACGAGCGCCTGCCTGGTCGACTCCGAGTACTCGGCACGCCTTGTTCGCACCGGCGAAACGTAGCTCACATACCGACGGTACATACCGGTGGTATGGTCATGTCATACCGACAGTATGCGAGAGACCGGGGGTACGAAATGGGCTGGGCAGACCACTACCGCCGCCGTGACGCGCTCGACGCCGTGCTGCGCGACGCCCGGCACGACCCGTCCGCGCCGCTGATCGTGGATCCGGACGTCTTCGGCTCGCTGCACGACCTGCTGCTCGCGCTCGACCACCGCTGGCAGAACAAGCTCACCGCCCGCATGGAGGCCGCGGCGCTCGAGGGCCGGGTCGACGAGGCCGTCGTCACCGCGGAGCTCGCCGCCGCCGAGCCGGTGCTGCGCGCGGTGCTCGACACACACCTTTGTCCCGGCACGGCCTTCCGCCCGGCAGTTACCGGACGGTAGGAATGACGGCATGAGCCGCTGGACCGAAGCCGACGTCCCCGACCAGACCGGCCGCACCGTCCTGGTGACGGGCGCGAACTCCGGTCTCGGTCTGCGCACCACCCAGGTGCTCGCCGCCAAGGGGGCCCACGTGCTCATGGGCTGTCGTTCGGTCCAACGAGGTGAGGCGGCGCGACGCACGGTCAACGGGTCGGCAGAGGTCGTCGAACTCGACCTCGCCGACCTCCACTCCGTGCGCGCGGCAGCGGAAAAGGTCGAGGCACTGGACCTCCTCGTGAACAACGCCGGGATCATGGCCGTCCCCGCCGGACTGACCGTCGACGGCTTCGAGCGCCAGTTCGGCACCAACCACCTCGGGCACGCCGCGCTGACGTTCCTGCTCCTGCCCGCGCTGAGGCAACGCCCCGGCGCGCGCGTCGTCACCGTCTCGTCGGTGATGCACCAGTACGGCCACATGGACTTCGACGACCCGAACTGGGAACGCCGCCCGTACAGCGCGCGTGGGGCCTACGGGCAGTCCAAGCTGGCCAACATCCTGTTCGCACGCGAGCTGGAGCGCCGTTCGCCGGACGTGACGTCCATCGCCGCGCACCCCGGCGCGACGGTCACCGAGCTCACCAACAACATGGCGAGCGCGCACAACTCGGTCCTGGTCCGCGTCGGCGGCAGGATCAGCCACCTGTTCTCCCAGACCGTCGAGATGGGCGCGCTGCCCCAGCTGTACGCGGCGACCTCCCCGGACGCGCGCGGCGGCCAGTACTACGGCCCGGACGGCTTCCAGGGACTGCGCGGCCACCCGGCGGTCGCGCGGATGACCGCCGCGGCCCGTGACGACCTCGCCGCCAACCGCCTGTGGGACCTCACGACCAAACTGACCGGGATCACACCGGATCTCCCGTAGCGCTCGAGCGTGCGTGACGCCGGACACGCGAGGTCGCGGCGTAGGGTGAGGTGGTGACTGTGGTACCGGAGGGTCGGAAGCTGCTGCGGCTCGAGGTCCGCAACAGCCAGACGCCGATCGAGAAGAAGCCGTCCTGGATCAAGACGCGCGCGAAGATGGGCCCCGAGTACCGGGAGCTCAAGGGCCTGGTCAAACGCGAAGGCCTGCACACGGTCTGCGAAGAGGCCGGCTGCCCCAACATCTACGAGTGCTGGGAAGACCGCGAGGCCACGTTCCTGATCGGCGGCGAGCAGTGCACGCGGCGCTGCGACTTCTGCCAGATCGACACGGGCAAGCCCGCCGACCTCGACCGCGACGAGCCCCGCCGCGTCGCCGAGTCGGTGCAGGCGATGGGCCTGCGCTACTCGACCGTCACCGGCGTCGCCCGCGACGACCTGGCCGACGGCGGCGCGTGGCTCTACGCCGAGACCGTCCGCCAGATCCACGAGATGAACCCCGGCACCGGCGTCGAGCTGCTGATCCCGGACTTCAACGCGGTCCCGGAACAGCTCGCCGAGGTCTTCGAGTCGCGTCCCGAGGTGCTCGCGCACAACCTGGAGACCGTGCCGCGGATCTTCAAGCGCATCCGCCCGGCGTTCCGCTACGAGCGCTCGCTCGACGTCATCACCCAGGCCCGCGAGTTCGGCCTGGTCACCAAGTCCAACCTCATCCTCGGCATGGGCGAGACCCCCGACGAGGTCACCGAGGCGCTGGCCGACCTGCACGACGCGGGCTGCGACATCATCACCATCACGCAGTACCTGCGCCCCTCGCCGCGGCACCACCCGGTGGAGCGCTGGGTGAAGCCCGAGGAGTTCGTGCAGCACAAGGAGACGGCCGAGGAGATCGGCTTCCTCGGCGTCATGGCGGGCCCGCTGGTCCGCTCGTCCTACCGCGCCGGCCGCCTCTACGCGCAGGCGAAGCAGGCGCGCGGCGAGGAGCTGGCGGAGAACCTCCAGCACCTGCTCACGGTGTCGGCGTCGCAGGAGATCACGAGCCTGCTCGCCCCGCGCTAGTCCTTCACGCACAGCACGAAGGCCCAGGTCATCAGACC
>NZ_JBHXCW010000287.1:0-8952 GCF_042725365.1 Lentzea sp. NPDC060358
GGGACGACGCCCGCGTCCGCTGTGGACACCCTCCCCGACGCACCGGTATGGGCTTGTTTACCGGTTGGCCCGCCGGTAGGGTGACCCCACCCCGAGGACGGAGAGGGCCGTGACCGCGCAGGACGAGGACTTGCTGCTGGCCGTGCTCAACAGCGCACCGGTCGTCGCCGGCGCCCGCACCGAGCAGCTGGCGGGACCGCCCGGCAGGGCCCTGGCGAAGCGGTACGGCGGCACCGGCACCGCGGCCGAGCTCGAGCACCTCCGCCACGTGCGGGACGCTCTCCAGGCGCTGGTCCGCGGCGAGAAAGCCGCTGCCGGCCAGCTGAACCCGCTGCTCGACGGCGCCGTCCTCGTCCCGAACGCGACCCCGCAGGGCCTGGACTGGGACCTCGTCACGCCCCCGCACCGCCGCCTCGCGGTGCGGGTCGCGATCGCGTGGTCGCGGGTCGGGGAGGAGCTGCCCGGCCGGCTGCGGGCGTGTGCCAACACGCGCTGCAATCTTTTCCTCGTCGACCACAGCCGCCCCGGCACCGCCAGGTGGTGCTCGATGGCCGTCTGCGGGAACCGCATGAAGAGCCGGGCGCACGCCAGCCGCAAGCGCACTTCCCGACCGAGGAACACCGAATGAGCGACCGCTCCCCGTCCCGCCGCTTCCTGCTCCTGCACGGCCTGGACAACCACCGGCCCCGCGACCACTGGACGTGGTGGCTCGCCGAGTCGCTGCGGCAGCGCGGCGAACAGGTGCTCTACCCGCAGTTCCCCGCCCCCGACCGGCCGTCGCTGAAGACGTGGACCGACCTGCTGCACGCCGAGCTGGCGCAGCTCGGCAACCGCGAGCGGGTCGTGGTGGCCCACTCGCTCGGCACCGCGCTGTGGCTGCGCGCCGCGCAGTCGTTGCCGCAGGAGCTGCGCGTGCACCGGGTCCTGCTCGTGTCCCCCTTGGGCGAGCAGGCGTTCACCGCGGAGAACCGCAACGAGGAGTTCGCCGTGCCCGGCCTCGACCGCGAACGGATCGCCGCGGCTTCCGCGAAATCGACGCGGGCGGTCGTCTCGACCACCGACCCGTACACGCCCGCCGACGCGGCCGCGTGGGCGGCGGAGCTCGGCATCGAGGTCGACTTCCTGCCCGGCGCCGGCCACATCACCCCCGGCGACGGCTACGGGCCGTGGCCCGGCGTCCTGCGCTGGTGCCTGGACGACGCGGTGCCCGTGCGCGGCATCGCGCCCGCGTGACGACGCGGCGCCGTCACCGCCGCTTCGGCCACGGGACCAGCAGCAGCACTCCCGCGCAGACGCACAGCAGCCCGATCGTCGTCCAGAGCTGCTGCCCGGTCATGAAGCTGCCCTCGATGTACCCGAGGCCCTGTCCCGTCCACAGCCCGCCGAGGAGGATCAGCACGACCGCGAGCCCGATGACCACTTTCCTGCTCATGAGGCGAAGCCTAGCCCCTCACGCCGAGTCCACAGTGGACCGAGGACGACCGGCCGCGATCCCCGCCGCGAGCTGGGCGCAGGCGAGCACGCCGACCACGACCAGCGACGCCGTCCACGACCCGGTGCGCTCGGCGAGCAGGCCGGCCACCACCGGGCCCAGCGCGGCGAGCAGGTAGCCGAGCGACTGGGCCATGCCGGAGAGCTGCGTGGTGCCGTGCTGGCCCCGGCCGCGCAGGCCGATCAGCGTCAGCGCCACCACCAGCGACGCGCCGGAGCCGAGGCCGGCGACCACCGCCCACACGACGCTCCACCCCGGCGCGAGCAGGAGTCCCGCCACACCGGCGGCCACCGGCGCGCTGGCGGTGACCGCGGCGGCCCGCACGTCGTCGCCGCGGCGCATCAGGCGCGGGATCGCGAGCCCTGCGCCGACGCCGACCAGCTGGTAGACGAAGAGGTGGGCACCGGCCTGGCCCGCGGGCACGCCGGCCGAGATCTCGACCGTGGGCAGCCAGGTGACCAGCACGTAGAACGTCGTGGACTGCAGCCCCATGAAGGCCGTCACCAGCCACGCCGCCGGCTGCCGCCACACGCTCACCGCCGGGCCGCCCGCCACCGCGGGTTCGGCGACCGGACCGCCGGTCCACGCGCGCGGCAGCCACAGCACGGCCACGACGAGCGCGGGGATCGCCCAGAACGCCAGCGCGCCGCGCCACCCCGCCGCGTCCGCCAGCGGCACCGCGACGCCGGACGCGATCGACGCGCCGACCGTGATGCACGCCGAGTAGACGCCGGTCGCCATGGACACGTTGCTGCGGTAGTCGCGTTTGACGACGGTCGGCACCAGCACGTTGCCGATCGCGATCGCGCAGCCGGCGACCGCCGTGCCCGCCCACAGCCCCGCGTCGCCCGCGCCCGAGCGCAGCGCCATGCCGAGCGCGAGCACGACCAGGGCCGCGAGCAGCGTCCGCTCCAGCCCGAACCGCCGTGCCGGGTGCTGCACCAGCGGGGAGATCGCGGCGAACGCGAGCAGCGGCAGCGCTCCCAGCAGGCCCTGGGCGCTCTCGCCGAGGCCCGCCTCCTGCCCGATCCGCGGCAGCAGCGGGCCGACCGAGGTCAGGGCCGGGCGGAGGTTGAGCGCGACGAGGAACACCGAGGCGACCAGCACCGGCGCCCACCAGGCCGGGCGTGTCCGGGTGCGCTCACTCATCAGGCCGCTCCAGCATGCCGCCGATCATCGCACCGCGGCCTGCGCCGGTGCGCGGTCACACCCCTCCCGGCTGGCGGAAGCTCTGCCGGTAGCGCTGCGGACTCGTGCGCAGCGCGCGGTCGAAGTGCGCGCGCAACGCCGTGGCGGACCCGTGGCCACTGCGGTCGGCCACGACCGGCACGGGCAGGTCGGTGGTCTCGAGGAGCTCGCGGGCGAGCTGGAGCCGCTGGCGCGCGACCCACTCCAGGGGCGTGGTGCCGGTCTGCTCGCGGAAGCGGCGCGTCAGGGTGCGGGTGCTGAGGTTCGCGTGCCGGGCGATCCCGGCGAGGGTGAGCGGACCGGCGGCCCGTGCGCGCATCCACTCGAGCGTCGCGGCGAGCGAGCCACCGGTCGTGGGCGGCGGTGACGGGATGAACTGGGCCTGGTCGCCGTCGCGGGTGGGGGCCATGACGACGGCGCGCGCGGAGGACGCGGCCACGGCGGCGCCGAAGTCGCGGCGCACCAGGTGCAGGCACAGGTCCAGGCCCGCGGCGACGCCGGCCGAGGTGAACACCCCGCCCTCGCCCACGTGCAGGGCCCCCGCGTCGACCTCGACGTCCGGGTGGCGGCGGCTCAGCTCGGCCGCCGCGGCCCAGTGCGTGGTGGCGCGGCGCCCGGCCAGCAGACCCGCCTCCGCCAGGGCGAACGCGCCGGTGCAGATCGACACCGTGCGGGCGCCGCGGGCGGCGGCGGAGCGCAGCAGACCGACCACCTCGGGCGGGACCTGCCGGGTGCAGCTCATGCCCGGCACGACGACGGTGTCCGCGTCCTCGGCGGCGTCCAGGCCGTGCGGGGCCTCGATCCGGTAGTAGCCGACGCCGCCCGCGGTGGCCGTGACCGACGGCGCCGTGCCGCAGACCCGGACCTGGTACGGGTAGTCGCCGCCGGGCAGCTTGGTCAGGCCGAAGACCTGGCACGGGATGGCGAGGTCGAAGCCCACCACGCCGTCGAGGGCGAGCACGGCGACGACGTGCGGGTCAGCCGGCATCGGCGCCCACCCCCGCCGATCGGCGCGTGCGGCAGCTCCAGTGGCAGTCGTCCGGGCAGACGCACCGCGGCCGCAGCACGAACCTCGGCACGCCGTCGTCGTGGTGCACGGTGGCGTCCACGCCGAAGACCGCGCCGATCGTCTCCGGCGTGAGGACCTCCGCCGGTGGCCCGTGCGCGACCAGCCGTCCGTCCCGCAGCACGGCGGTGGTGTCGGCGTAGGTGGCGGCGAGGTCGAGGCTGTGCAGCGCCGCGATCACCGTGACCCCCAGGCCGCGGACCAGTTCCAGGAGTTCGAGCTGGTGGCGCAGGTCGAGGTGGTTCGTCGGCTCGTCCAGCACGAGCAGCCGCGGCTGCTGGGCCAGGGCGCGGGCGAGCAGCACGCGCCGGCGTTCACCGCCGGACAGCTCCCCGACCCGGCGGCCGGCGAACGAGGTCAGGCCGGTGCGGTCGAGCGCGTCGCCGATCGCCTCGTGGTCGGCGCGGGTCAGCCGGTCGAACAGCCCCAGGTGCGGCGTCCGTCCCAGTGCGACGGTCTCGGCGACGGTGAACTCGAAGCCGGTGTGCTGTTCCTGCATCAGCACGCCGATGTGCCGGGCGGTCTCGGCCGCGGGCACCGACCACAGGTCGCGGCCGTCGACGCGGACGGTCCCGGAGTGGGGCCGCCGCGCCCGGTAGACGGTGCGCAGCAGGGTGGACTTGCCGCTGCCGTTCGGCCCGGCGAGCGCCAGGAACTGTCCGGTGTGGACGGTCAGGCTCACGTGGTCGAGGATCGTGCGGCCGCCCAGCGCGACCGCCACGGAGTCGAGGTCGAGTCTCATGCGTCCTCCTGGGTGGCGAGACCGCGGGCCCGCATGACGAGCAGGAAGAACGGCACGCCGAGGAACGCGGTGAGGATGCCGATCGGCAGCTCGGCGGGGGCGATCAGGATCCTGGCCGCCACGTCGGCCCACAGCAGGAACACCGCGCCGAGCAGCGCCGTGACCGGCAGCATCCGCCGGTGGTCGGCGCCGACGAGCATGCGCGCGAGGTGCGGCACGATCAGGCCGACGAACCCGATCCCGCCCGAGACCGCGACGACCGTGCCGGTCAGCAGTGTCGTGAGGACCAGCAGGTACCAGCGCAACCGGCTCGCGTTCACGCCGAGGGCGGCGCCGGCCTCCTCACCGAGCACGAGCGCGTTCAGCCGCCGCGCCCGCAGCAGCAGCAACGCCGTCACGCCGGCCACCACGGCCGCGGTGACCGGCAGGGTGGCCCACCGCGCGCCGGACAGCCCGCCGAGCATCCAGAAGATGATCTGCTGCTGGGCCGCGGACGAGTCGGTGCGGGCCAGCATGAACGACGTGACCCCGGCGAAGAGGTGCCCGAACGCGACGCCGACGAGGACCAGCCGCATCGGCAGCAGCCGGCCGCGGTGCCGCGCCATCACGAGCACGACCGCCATCGCCGCGGTGGCACCCGCGAACGCCGTCGCCGGCAGGGTCAGCGCGCCGAGCACGGCCGCGCCGGTCGTCAGGACCAGCACCGCTCCCACCGAGGCGCCGTGCGACAGCCCCAGCAGGTACGGGTCGGCGACGGGGTTGCGCACGACGCCCTGCACGACGGCGCCCGCCAGCGCGAGCCCGGCGCCGACGACGGCCCCGAGCAGCACGCGGGGGAAGCGGATGCTCCACACGATCAGGTCGGCGGCGGCGCCGGTGTCCGCACCGCCGCCCAGGTGGTGCGCCAGCACGCGCAGGACCTCCCCGGCCGGCACGCCGACCGGCCCGACCCCGGTGGCGAGCACGGTGGACACGGCGAGTGCGACGGCGAGGCCGGCGAGCAGGACCGGGTAGGGCAGGCGGTCCGCGCGCCGCGTGCGGGCCGCCGGTGCGGGAGTTCTGCCGAGGGTCGTGGTCATGTCAGCCGGCGCGCAGGGCGGTCGCGAGCTGCTCCAGCCCGTCGACGTTGAGCGGGCTGGGGAACGACACCAGGAACTGCGAGGTCGAGACGATCCGGCCCTGCCGTCCCGCGGTCGTGTTCGCCAGCAACGGGTTCGCCCTGACGGCCGCGACCAGCTCCTGGCCCTTGAGCTTCGCGAACGTGTAGTCCGTGATCACCCAGACGACCTGCGGGTCGCGCTGGACGACCTCCTCCGGCGAGATCTCCGCGTGCATCGACGACACGTCGGAGAAGACGCTCTCCCCGCCCGCCATCGTGATCAGCGCGTGCGCGATCGTGCCGGCACCCGAGGTCTGCAACGGCCGTCCCGCCACCGGGTTGTCCTGCAGCACCAGCACCTTCGGCTTGGCCCCGGACGGCTTCCCGGCGGACTGCGCACGCGTTTCCAGCTCCGCGACGAGCTTCTCGGCGCGGTCCGGCACCCCGAAGACGGCACCGAGCTTGCGCACGTACTCGTAGGTGGGCGCGAGGTCGGTCAGCGCGCCCTCCTTGCCGCGCAGGCACGACGTGAGCCCCTTGGCCTTCATCGTGACGAGGTCGGCGTCCTTCGGGCTGCCCGACGGGCCGCCGAAGGACTCGAAGCTCGTCAGCACCAGATCGGGCTGCCGCGCGGCGACCACCTCGGTGACGGGCACCCGCTCGGCGAGCACGGGGATCGCCGCCAGCCGTTCCCGGTGAGCAGGGGTGTCGACGCCGAACGGCGCCGGGAAGCCGGTGCCGACGATCTTGTCGGCGACGCCGAGCCGCACCAGCGTCTGCGCGGCGTAGCCGTCGAGCGTGACCACGCGCTGCGGCGGCCGGTCGAAAGTGACTTCCTTGCCCGCGCAGTCCTTCACGCTGATCGGGCCGCCGGGGGCGGGCGACGGGCGCGCCGTGCCGCACGCGGCCAGCGCCAGGACCGCGGCGAGGACCAGTGCCGTCCGCCGCGGGGAGCGACCACCCCTCGTCATGCCGCACCCGCCCGCAGCCACAGCGGTTCGCGGCGCTCGTACTCCATGCCGCGCTGCACGGTCCCGGCCGCGTCCGGCCCGCGGAACCTCTCCACGAGCCACAGCGCGAGGTCCAGCCCCGAGCTGACCCCGCCGGCCGTGACCAGGTCGCCGTCGTCCACCACCCGTGCGTCGACGTGCACGCCGCCCGCCGCCACGAGGTCGTCGACGGCGCGGTGGTGCGTGGTGCACGGACGACCCTTCACCAGTCCCGCCGCCGCCAGCAGCAGCGCGCCCGTGCAGACCGACGCCAGCACCAGGTCCGGACGCACGGCCGCCGCCAGGGCGGCGGGCACCCGGCCGCCGGCGATCTCGGCGCGCACGCCGGTGCCCGCTCCCGAGGCGTAGCCGCCACCGGGGACGACCAGCACGTCCGCCTCCCGGGGCGCCCACGGCGCCGCGGGCAGCGGCAGCCCGCCGACGGTCGTCGCCGGCCGGTCGTCGAGCGCGGTCAGCCGCACCTCCACGCCGAGCCCGGCCCGCCCGGCCATGCCCAGGACCGCGAACGGCCCGACCACGTCCAGGTCGTCCATGCCGTCGAAGACGACGATGTGGACCCGCAAGACCAGCCTCCTCCACCACGGGGTTCGTTGACGAAGCCCATGATCTTCGCCGGCGCCCGGCGCGAGGAGTGGCCGCGAAGCCAACATCCGCCCGGATCTCGCCACGCCGGCGAGCCCACTCCAGCGCGTCCCACCCCAGTGGTCGCGGACGGTCCGGGAAAAGTTCCCAGACCGCCGCTCCACCTCGGACGGTCGGGGGCCGGGGGCAGAACGGGTGCGCCGGCGCAGCTGCCCGCCGGCGCAACGCCGTTCACAGAGCCCGAACCGGCCGGCGACCGGGAAGCGCCGGGTCTCGGCAGATCGGTGGCAGCGCGCCCGGTGGTTCGTTCTCGATCGAAGTGGCGCTCGGGACCCGCGTCCGGCACTAGGGTCTGCACCGGTGAGCCCGGGGACCGGGGGGTCCGTGGCCGGGAGCTCGCGACGCAGATGGGACTCGGGGGGTCTTCGTGGCGACCGCTGCACTGGGGTTGAGCCGTGTCACGACGGTGGTGACCACCGCACTCGTGCTGGTGACGGGAGCGCTTCCACACGCTCTCGCCCAGCCTTCGCCCACCGCGGCGGCGCCGCCGAACTCGGTGCCGCCGGAGCTGCCGGCCGGCACCGCGCCGCCGCGCGACGAGGGCGTACCGGACGTCGACTACACGCCCACCACCAAGGGCTGCGTCGAGTCCGACACCAAGAACGAGCTGATCGAGTACAAGCCCTGGGGCCAGGTGCACCTGAACCTGGAGCAGGCACACCGGTTCGCGACCGGCAAGGACATCAAGATCGCGATCATCGACACGGGCGTCGACCCGCGCAACCCGCGCTTCGGCAACAGGGTCGTGCCGACCGGCGAGTACGTCGACGGCAACAAGAACGGCACGGACGACTGCGACGGCCACGGCACCGAGGTGGCGGGCGTCGCCGCGGCGGCCAGGACCGAGGGCGACTTCGTCGGCGCCGCACCGGCGGCGACGATCCTCGCGATCCGCCAGACCAGCGACCGCTTCGAGTTCGGGGGCAACGCCACCAAGGAGAAGCGCGCGTCCGCCGGCAAGGTCATCACGCTGGCGCAGGCGATCGTGCGGGCCGCGGACCGGGGTGCGCAGGTCGTCAACATCTCGCTCACCAACTGCAACCCGCCGCAGCGCTTCAGCGCGGACGACAGGGCGTTGCAGGCGGCGATCCGGTACGCGGTCGACGTCAAGGACGCCGTCGTCGTCACCGCCGCGGGCAACCTCGACAGCAAGGGCGGCGGCTGCCCCGTGCAGAACGACAACCTGGACCCGGCGACGGTGCGGTCCGTCTCATCGCCCGCGTGGTTCGCCGACGACGTGCTGTCGGTGGCGTCGATCGGCAGGTCCGGCGCGGTGTCGAGCTTCAGCGTCTGGGGGCCGTGGGTGAGCATCGGCGCGCCGGGCGAGGAGATCATCTCCGTCGACCCGAAGGGCACCGGCCTCACCAACGCGAACGTGAAGGCCGAAGGCGTGCAGAACATCCAGGGCACGAGCTTCGCGGCCCCGTACGTCGCCGGCATCACCGCGCTGGTGCGCGAGCGGTTCCCGGACCTCAAGGCGCGCCAGGTGATGAACCGGCTCAAGGCCACCGCCCTGCACCCCGGCAACCCCTCCGGCCGCGACCACAAGACCGGCTTCGGCATGGTCAACCCGGTCGCGGCGCTGACGGCGGTGCTGCCCGCCGAGTCACCCGGTTTCCAGCAGGCGCAACCGCGGGACCTCCCCACGTCCGTCACGGCGCCGCCGGGCCTGGACTGGCCGCCGATCGTCGTCGCGCTGAGCGGGATCGGCGC
>NZ_JBHXCW010000288.1:0-8820 GCF_042725365.1 Lentzea sp. NPDC060358
GTGCTACCACTGGTGGCTCGGCCGGTCGCGAAGCGTCCGGCCTTGTCCGGCCGACTGAGCACCTCGCAAGGGCACGCTGGAACCCAAAAACGCCGAAAGGCCCGGCTCGCCGAAGCGAACCGGGCCTCTCGCGGTGTGGAACGGACTCAGAAGTCCATGCCGCCGGCGTCCGGCGCGGCCGGAGCAGCGTTCTTCTCCGGCTTGTCCGCGACGACGGCCTCGGTCGTCAGGAACAGCGCGGCGATGGACGCGGCGTTCTGCAGCGCGGAACGCGTGACCTTGGCCGGGTCGATGATGCCGGCCTTGATCAGGTCCTTGTACTCGCCGGTCGCGGCGTCCAGGCCCTCGCCCGAGGGCAGGGACTTGACGCGCTCGGCCACGACGCCACCCTCGAGACCGGCGTTGACCGCGATCTGCTTGAGGGGAGCCTCGACGGCGACCTTGACGATGTTGGCACCGGTGGCCTCGTCGCCCGAGAGCTTCAGACCCGCGAAGGCAGCCTCGGCGGCCTGCAGCAGCGCGACGCCACCACCCGCGACGATGCCCTCTTCGACGGCCGCCTTCGCGTTGCGAACGGCGTCCTCGATGCGGTGCTTGCGCTCCTTGAGCTCGACCTCGGTGGCCGCGCCCGCCTTGATGACGGCGACGCCGCCGGCGAGCTTCGCGAGGCGCTCCTGGAGCTTCTCGCGGTCGTAGTCGGAGTCCGACTTGTCGATCTCGGCGCGGATCTGGTTGACGCGACCCTGGATCTGGTCGGCGTCGCCCGAGCCCTCGACGATGGTCGTCTCGTCCTTGGTGACGACGACCTTGCGGGCCTTGCCCAGCAGCGAGATGTCGGCGTTCTCCAGCTTCAGGCCGACGTCCTCGGTGATGACCTGGCCGCCGGTGAGGGTGGCGATGTCCTGGAGGATGGCCTTGCGGCGGTCGCCGAAGCCCGGGGCCTTGACGGCGACGGACTTGAAGGTGCCGCGGATCTTGTTCACGACCAGGGTCGCGAGGGCCTCGCCCTCGACGTCCTCGGAGATGATCAGCAGCGGCTTGCCGCCCTGCATGACCTTCTCCAGGAGCGGGAGCAGGTCCTTGACCGTGGAGATCTTGGAGCCGAACAGCAGGATGTACGGGTCCTCGAGGACCGCTTCCTGGCGCTCGGGGTCGGTCACGAAGTAACCGGAGATGTAGCCCTTGTCGAAGCGCATGCCTTCGGTGAGCTCGAGCTCGAGACCGAGGGTGTTGCTCTCCTCGACGGTGATGACGCCTTCCTTGCCGACCTTGTCCATCGCCTCGGCGATGAGCTCGCCGATCGTCGGGTCGGCGGCGGAGATGGACGCGGTAGCAGCGATCTGCTCCTTCGTCTCGATCTCCTTGGCGTTCTTCAGCAGCTGCTCGGCGATGGCCTCGACGGCCTGCTCGATGCCGCGCTTGAGGCCCAGCGGGTTGGCGCCGGCCGCGACGTTGCGCAGGCCCTCGCGAACCAGTGCCTGGGCGAGGACGGTCGCGGTCGTGGTGCCGTCACCGGCCACGTCGTCCGTCTTCTTGGCAACTTCCTTGACGAGCTCGGCCCCGATCTTCTCCCACGGGTCCTCGAGCTCGATCTCCTTCGCGATGGAGACGCCGTCGTTCGTGATCGTCGGCGCGCCCCACTTCTTCTCGAGCACGACGTTGCGGCCCTTCGGGCCGAGCGTCACCTTGACGGCGTCAGCGAGGGTGTTCATACCCCGCTCGAGACCGCGGCGGGCGTCCTCGTCGAACGCAATCATCTTGGCCATTGCGGTGTGTTCCTCCGCCTTTGTGGTTTCTGGGCCACTGCGGGCCGGCAGAGCCCACAGCGGAACACGGTGCGATTGGCCAGGTTCGGTGCCCGCGACGGACGACCCCGGAGGGCCTCACCTTCCCAGCCTCACTTCGTTGGCACTCGACGAAGCCGAGTGCTAAGACGTGTTTAGCACTCGGGCACGGCGAGTGCAAGCGACCTCAGGTGACTCTCAGCGTGACGAGCGCACCGGCACGGAGGTGGGCAGCGGCTTGCGCGAGGTGGAGCCCTCGTCGCCGATGTTGAGCGTCGGCGAGCTGTTCGTCTTGGGCTGACGTGCGGGTTCGTCACCGGGCGACAGGATGATCACGACGATGACGATCACGACGATCGCCACCGCGGCCGCGATGACCGGCGCGAACCACGCGGGGCGCTCCTTGCGGCCCGTCGTGAACGCGCTCACGCCCACCTGGTTCGGCGGGCGCAGGCGGACCGGGTCGGAGAGCGGCTGCTGCTGGTAACCGCCCTGGTACGGGTTCTGCTGCGGCACCGGCCCGGACACCGGGGCCTGTCCCTGGGCGGGGGTCGAGCCGGACTGCGGCCCGAGTTGAGCGGGGGCCGAGCCGAGCGCGACGCCGGACAGCGCGACGCGGGCGGCGTTGACCAGCTCGGCGCAGCTCGCGTACCGCTGCGCCGGGTCCTTCGCGGTGCCCTTGCGGATCACCTCGTCGATACCGGGCGGCAGCGCGACGAGCTGCGACAGCGCCGGGACGTTCTGGCCGAGGTGGCCCGCGATGACCTCCTGCACGCCGCCCTGGAACGGCGGGCGGCCGGACAGGCAGGCGAACAGCATGCAGGCCAGCGCGTACTGGTCGGTGCGGCCGTCGACGGGCTCGCCGCGCAGGTGCTCCGGCGCCGCGTAGGTCGGCGAACCGAGGAAATCACCCGTCCGGGTGCGGTGCCCGGTGGCGCCGCGGCGGGTCAGGCCGAAGTCGGCGACGTAGACGTGCTCGCGCGAGCCCTCCTTGGTCGTGACCAGGATGTTCGCCGGCTTCACGTCGAGGTGGACGAGGCCCTTGCCGTGCAGCATGTCGAGCGCCTCGGCGGCCTGGCCGAGCAGCGTCAGCGTGCGCGCGGGGGTGAGCGGCCCCTCCTTGATGTGACCGGCCAGGTCCTGGCCGTCCACGAGCCGCATGGCGATGTAGAGCAGGCCGTCGACCTCGTCGAAGTCGTACAGCGGCACGATGTTGGCGTGGTCGATCGCCGAGGTGTTGCGCGCCTCGTCGACGAACCGCTCGCGGAACTCCGCGTCGGGCGCGAGGTGCTCGCCGATGACCTTGAGCGCGACCTTGCGGCCGAGCCGCACGTCCGTGGCCCGGTAGGTCACGCTCATGCCACCGCGGCCGAGCACGCCGTCGATCCGGTAGTGGGCGATCCGCCGTCCGCTCAGGTCCTCAGCCACGCGAGGCAGCCTAACGCCCGCCGAGATCTCCGTGCTCGGGGTTGGTCCAAGCTGTGATCAGGAAGTCTCACCTGGCGCGGCGCACGTCCGACGCCTGGCTGCGCCCGTCCCGCCCCGCCTGCACCTCGAACTCCACGCGATCACCCTCGGAGAGGGTGCGGAAGCCTTCCATCTGGATCGCCGAGTAGTGCACGAACACGTCGGGCCCGCCGTCGGTTGCGATGAAGCCGTATCCCTTTTCGGAGTTGAACCACTTGACGGTACCGAGAGCCAAGGCTTCCTCCTTCAGATCACGCAAGCAGAACGCAACGCTAAAAGAAGACAAGGCACGCGGATACCTCCTTACGGAGTCATGAACGCGCGCTGACTCCGTTGGCGCGCAACCAGGTGGAGAGCCGCCGCGGTCCGCGCGTCTGGGTGATGACCGCGCCCGGACCGGCGAAGTCGAACACCAGGCCCTCGCCGGTGTGAACGGATTGCACGCCGTCGGGCACGGACGGGCGGAGCCTGCATTGCAGGGTGTCCGCGAACGCCACGACGTGGTCGCTGCTGATGGTCACGGCCTCCCCCGCCGCGAGCGCCACGAGGTCGAGCGCGCCGCAGCAGGCGAGCACGACGGCGCCCTGGCCGTGCGCGTGGTTGAGGAACCCCTCCGCCCCGCCGAAGAGGGCTTTCATGAGCGGCGAGTCGGGGTTCATCGCCACCGTGCTGCTGGACGCGGTCCAGCCGTGCCGGGAGACGCACCAGCCGGTCTTGCCGTCGAGCTCGACCAGGTGCAGGTCGCCGGGCAGCACGGGCGCCGCGTCCAGCCAGCCGCCCTCCACGCCCGCCGTGCACAGCGCCACGGCCTTCGCGCCCGCGCCCTTCACCTCGACCCCGAGCCCGTAGCTCGTGGCCGCGATGGTCAGGGGGTCGACCAGCACCATCTCGCCGGGCGCGAGCACGAGTCTCGCCACGCCGAACGTCGGTGTGTGCCTGGTCCGGACCTGCACGAACAACACCTCCGGTGGAGAACTGGGCACTGCGGTCGTCACGACCGGCGCGACGTTGGCAGTATGCAGTCGTGTCCCCCACCTCTGTCGCCGAACACCGCCAACGCGTCGCGGAGCTCGTCGGGCTGATGCCCGTGCTGCAGCTGCCGCTCGAGGAGTGCCTCGGGCTGGTGCTCGCCGCCGACGTGATCGCGCCGCTCTCGCTGCCGCCGTTCGACAACTCGGCGATGGACGGGTACGCGGTGCGCGCCGCCGACCTGGGCGAGGTCCCGGTCCGGCTGCCGGTCGCCGACGACATCCCCGCGGGCCGCGTCGAGCTGACCGCGCTGGAGCCCGGCACGGTGCAGCGGATCATGACGGGCGCGCCGGTGCCGCCCGGTGCGGACGCGGTCGTGCAGGTCGAGTGGACCGACGCCGGCACGGAGACGGTGACGATCGACCGGGCCGTCGAGGCGGGCGCGAACATCCGCACCGCGGGCGACGACGTGGGCGAGGGCGACCCGGTGCTGGTCGCGGGCACGGTGCTGCGCCCGTCCACGCTGGGGCTGGCGTCCGCGCTGGGCCTCGCCGAGCTGCTGGTGCGCCGCCGCCCGCGCGTGCTGGTCCTGTCGACGGGCTCCGAGCTGGTCGAGCCCGGCCGGCCGCTGCGGCCGGGGCAGATCTACGAGTCGAACGGCATGATGCTCGCCTCCGCCGTGCGGGAGGCCGGGGCCGTGGCGCTGCAGCTGCGGTTCGTGCCGGACGACGTGGACGCGTTCCACGAGGCCCTGCGGCCGTACCTGACCGCGGTGGACGTGATCGTGACGTCCGGCGGGGTGAGCGCGGGCGCGTACGAAGTGGTCAAGGACGCCCTGGCGAGCCACGACGTGGTGTTCACGAAGGTCGCGATGCAGCCGGGCGGGCCGCAGGGCTCCGGCCGCTACGAGGGCCTGCCGGTGCTGACGCTGCCGGGCAACCCGGTGAGCGCGCAGGTGTCGTTCGAGGTGTTCGTGCGACCGGCGCTCCTCGGCTCGATGGGGCACGCGCAGGTCGAACGGACGACCGCGCGCGCATCGCTGTCGGCCGGGCTGACCTCGCCCGCGGGCAGGACGCAGTTCCGGCGGGGCCTGTACGACCCGTCGTCCGGCCAGGTCGTGACGCCGGTGGGCGGGCCTGGCTCGCACCTGCTGTCGGCGCTCGCGCTGTCGAACTGCCTGATCGAGGTGCCGGAGGAGGTCACCGAACTGGCTGCGGGCGACGAGGTCGTCGTGAGATACCTGCAGTAGTCCGGTACGACCTGGGGGGCGCACGACATGAGAGCGGTGCTGGCGCTCGTGCTGCTCGCGAGCTTCTTCGTGCTCGCCGTGGCGCTGGCGGGTGGCCTGACGGCGCTCGCCGTCTGGCGGTTCTCGCTCGGCGACGTGGAGAGCGGCGTCTGGCTGCTCGTGTTCGCGGTGGCGCTGGGCGGGCCGGCGCTGTGGGCGACGGTGCTGGCGCTCTTCGCCCGGCCGCGGCCCGGCGGGTTCGGGATGTCCCGCGAGGACCACCCCGAGCTCTGGCGGCACGTCGACGAGCTGGCGCGCCTCGCGGGCACCCGCGGCCCGGACGACATCCGGCTCGTGGACGGCGCGAACGCGAGCGTGTGGGAACGCCGGGGCGAGCGCTACCTGGAGCTCGGGCTGCCGCTGGTGGCCGGGCTGGGCGTCGGCGAGCTGCGGTCGGTGCTGGCCCACGAGCTCGGCCACTACGGCGGCGGCCACACCCGGCTGTCGTCGCTGACCTACCGGGCGAAGATCGCGCTGGAGCTGTCGGTGCGCGGGGACCGGGCGTTCGGCGTGCTCAGCGCGTGGGCCCACCTCTACGCCCTGGTCTCCGCGTCGGAGAGCCGCGACCACGAGCGGTTCGCCGACGAGGTCGCGGTCGCCGCCGCCGGGCGTGGTGCCGCGCAACGGGCGTTGCTGCGCATCGGACCGGTGGGCGAGGCGTGGGGCGACTACCTCGCGAACTACGTGTCGCTGGCGGTCGTGGCCGGGCGCACGCCGCCGTTGCTCGACGGTTTCCGCTCCTACCTCGGCCACCCCCGGCGCGTGCACGACCTGCGCGACCTGGAGCGCGAGCTGGCCGAGCGCGAGCCGACGTCGGTGTTCGACAGCCACCCGCCGGTCCGCGAGCGGGTGGCCGCGATGGCCGCGTCGACCGGCGCGGACGCCCCGATCGACGACCGGCCGGGCTGGACGTTGCTCTCCGGCGTGCCGGCGCAGGCGATGTCGTCGCTGCTCGGCCTCGCGGGCCCGCCCGCGACCTGGGCCGAGCTCGCCCGGCTCGGCGGTCCCGCCCACCTGCGGCGTCATGCCGACGCGCTGCGGCACGCGGGCAGGGTGAGCAAGGTCGGCACGCGGCTGACCGACGTGCTCGCGGCGCTGGAGCGGGGTGAGCTGCTCGAGCTGACCGGTGCGCCGGTCGACGGCTCGCTCACGCGCGAGCAGATCCGCGAAACGGCGGTCGAGACCGTGACGGAACTGCTCGGCTGCCTGGTCACCGATGAGCTCGTGACGGCTGACCGCGCGACCCCGGAACTGAACTGGGGCGGCTTGTTCGTGCTGCGCCTGCCCGACGGAGCTGCGCTCCACCCGGACGACCTGGTCGCGCCCTCCGTCCGTGACGCTGGCCGGGTGCCCGAGCTGCGGGGAAGACTGCGCGAGATCGGTTTCGACGGACTGTGACAGAACGCTCACCGGACGACGTTGTTCACCCCATGTGACGGGGATTACACTCAACGCAGGTGCCGGTCGGCGCGTGCGTTCGTCGGGGGATGCACGAACCGACCGGCCACTTGTCTTTCCCGGCGGTCCCGGCGGGCGCTTCGGCGTGTTGCCGTAGCGTGATGCCGCCCGACACTCCACGGAAGCTACGGAACCCACAGACACGATGAGCAGCGAGAAGCCCGTCTCCCACTTCCTCGAACTCGCGCGCGGCATGGTGCCGCCGATGCACCCGGCAGGGCGCCCGTTCGTCGCCGGTGCGGCGATCGCGACCCTCCTCGTCCGGCTGCGCTCCAAGCGCCTCGGCGTCGTCCTCGGCCTGGTCACGGCGTGGGTGGCGTGGTTCTTCCGCGAGCCGAAGCGCGTGACGCCGACCCGCCCGAACATCGCCGTGGCCCCGGCCGACGGCACCGTCTCGCACGTGGTCGACGCCGTCCCGCCCGCCGAGCTCGGCCTGGGCTCGCAGCCGATGACGCGCGTCAGCGTGTTCCTCTCGGTCTTCGACGTGCACGTGCAGCGCGTGCCCGCGGACGGCGAGGTCGTCCAGGTCTCCTACCACCCCGGCAAGTTCCTCTCGGCCGACCTCGACAAGGCCTCCGAGGAGAACGAGCGCAACACCGTGTGGCTGCGCACCGTCGACGGCCACGACCTCGTCGTCGTGCAGATCGCCGGCCTGGTCGCGCGCCGCATCGTGTGCGAGGTCGCCGAGGGCGAGAAGGTCGCCGCCGGCCAGACCTACGGCCTGATCCGCTTCGGTTCGCGCGTGGACCTCTACGTGCCGCGCGGCAGCCGCGTCCTGGTCGAGGCGGGCCAGCGCACGATCGGCGGGGAGACCGTTCTCGCCGAGCTCCCGGAAGCCTGATGGCGCCCAGCGGGCCCGGCGTTCGCCTGCTGCCGAACGCGATCACGGTCCTGGCGATGTGCTCGGGCCTGTCCGCCGTGCACTTCGCGAACGTCGGCATGTGGGGCGCGGCCATCGCGTCGATCGCGGCGGCCGCCGTGTTCGACGGCCTCGACGGCCGCATCGCCCGCCTGCTGGACGCGACGTCGAAGATGGGCGCGGAGCTGGACTCGCTGGCCGACGCCATCTCGTTCGGCGTCGCGCCCGCCCTCGCGATCTACCTCTGGAAGTTCGAGGGAGACCGCACCGGCTGGGTCATCGCGCTGATCTACGCGGTCTGCATGGTGGTCCGCCTCGCCCGCTTCAACACGTTGCTGGAGAAGGAACAGCCGCCGTTCGCGAAGGAGTTCTTCGTGGGCGTCCCCGCCCCGGCGGGCGGCCTGCTCCTGCTGCTCCCCCTGATCATCGAGGAGCAGGTCCGCCGCGACGGCTGGTGGAACTCGCCGGTCGTGGTGGGCGTGTGGACGGTCGTGGTGGCGGTCCTGCTGGTGTCGCGCATCCCGACGCTGTCGGTGAAGACGGTGAAGGTGCCGCCGCGCGCGGTGGCGCCGCTCCTGGTCGGCGTCGGCCTGCTCGCGGCCGCCGTGATCACCTACCCGCTGGTGGCGCTGATCATCGCGATGGTCGCGTACCTCCTGCACCTGCCGTACTCGGTGCGCCGGTACCTGTGGCTGTCGAAGCACCCGGAGGCGTGGACCGTCACCGGTGCCGACCGCCGCGCGATCAAGCGGGCGCACGGGGTGGCCGCACGCCGCCTCGGGCTGCGCAAGCCCTTGCAGAGCCGCGTGGCCGGTGCGGCCATGCGGGCCGTGCGGCGACCTCGGCGTGATGCTTCCACCGCGGCTGCGGCGGAAGGCACGGCTCCTACCGCGGGGAACCGGCGGCGGTCCTGGCGGCAGCTCGGGCTGAGGCGGCAGTCGAAGCCCTGATCTCCCAACGCGTCGAGGGCCGGACACGATGACTCGTGTCCGGCC
>NZ_JBHXCW010000289.1:0-8801 GCF_042725365.1 Lentzea sp. NPDC060358
TGCCCGGGCGGCGGGCACCGGCAGGATCTGGCTCGACGGAAAGGTCACCGCGTCGCTCGACCGCAGCGCCGCGCAGGTCGGCGCGCCCGCCGCGTGGGCGAAGGGCTTCACCGGCAAGGACGTCACCGTCGCGGTCCTCGACACCGGCGTCGACGAAGCGCACCCCGACCTCGCGGGCGCGGTCGTCGAGGCCAGGAACTTCAGCGACAGCGCCACCACCGACGACCTGCACGGCCACGGCACGCACGTCGCCTCGACCGTCACCGGTGACGGCAAGTACCAGGGCATCGCGCCCGACGCGAAGATCGTCAACGGCAAGGTGCTCGGCGACTACGGCGGCGGCAGCGAGAGCGACATCATCGCCGGCATGGAGTGGGCCGCCACCAAGGCCAGGATCGTGAACATGAGCCTCGGCAGCTCGTGGCCCGACGAGGGCACCGACCCGATGTCGCTCGCGCTCAACCGCATCAGCGAGCAGACCGGCGCGCTGTTCGTGGTCGCCGCGGGCAACTCCGGCGGACCGATCGGCTCGCCCGGCGCCGCCGACGCCGCCCTCACCGTCGGCGCCGTCGACCGCGACGACTCGCTCGCCGAGTTCTCCTCGCGCGGCCCGCGCTGGACGAACAACTCGATCAAGCCCGACATCACCGCGCCGGGCGTCGGCATCGCGGCCGCCAAGGCGAAGAACGGCCGGATCGGCACCCCGGTCGACGAGAACCACGTCGCCCTGTCCGGCACCTCGATGGCCACCCCGCACGTCGCGGGAGCGGCGGCGGTCGTCGCAGCGCAGCACCCCGCGTGGAAGGCCGAGGACATCAAGGCCGCGCTGATGAACAGCGCCGAGCCGAACCCGTCGCTCACCGTCTACGAGCAGGGCGCCGGACGCCTCGACGTCGACCGCGCCGCCTCCTCCGCCGTCACGACGAACCACGGCAGCCTGTCCCTGGGCACCGCCCGGTGGCCGCACACCGACGACACGCCCATCACGCAGAAGCTGACCTACCGCAACACCGGCACCACCGACGTCACCGTCGACCTGTCGGTCGCCGACGTGAAGCCCGCCGCGGCCGGCCTGTTCAGCGTCTCCCCGGCGAAGCTCACCGTCCCGGCCGGCGGTACCGCCGACGCCACCGTCACCGCGGACACCAGGGCCAACGTGCCCGACGGCGTCTACGGCGCGTTCGTGGTCTCCTCCGACGGCACGCGCGTGGCGATCGGTGTGGACAAGGAGGTCGAGAGCTACGACGTGAAGCTCACGTTCCTCGACCACGACGGCAAGCCCACCGATCTCTACGACTACCGGTTCGTCGGCATCGACGTGCGGCAGGCGTACTTCCGCCACGACCCGTCCGGCACGCTCGTGCAGCGCCTGCCCAAGGGGACGTACTTCCTCGACGGCTCGATCAGCACCCGCAACCCGGACCCGACCCAGAGCGGCCCGACCACGATCCTCACCGAACCGGCCATCGAGGTCACCGGCGACACGGAGATCGTCTTCGACGCCCGGCAGGCCACCCAGCCCGCCATCTCCGTCGAGCAGAAGGACGCGGCGACCGTGAGCGCCGGACTCGGCTTCCTCATGCAGACCAACTGGGGCGAGACCGGCGGCACCTGGGGCCTGTTCGACTTCGACTCGTTCCTCGTCCGCCCGTCGAGGACGTCGTGGCCGAAGTTCGACTTCTACGCCGAGTCGGTGCTGGCCAGGCCGGACGGCGGCGGCACGTTCGCCGGCAGCCCGTACCAGTACCACGTGCGGATCACCGAGAAGACCCGCGTGCCCGCGGACGTCCAGCGCTCGGTGAAGGACCATGCCCTGGCCCGCGTCGACTCGGTCACGCACGCCCGCGTGCCCGGTGCCATCGGCCAGCGCGACGGCGGTGCCTCCGGGCCGCTGCCGCTGAAGCTGAAGGAGTTCTACACCCCCGGCGTCGAGTGGTCCGGGTCGCTGGCGGAGTTCGTGAAGCTCGGCGAGTACCCGAACCTCGGCTCCCAGTTCTCGGCCGTGCCCCGCGTCTTCCAGGCCGGCCGCACCACCACCGAGCACTGGAACAGCGCCGTCTACGGACCCGGCTTGCCGCATGTGCCGGCGTACGTGCGCTACGCCGGACGCGTGGGCAACCTGATGCGCGTCGACCTGCCCCTGTTCAGCTCGCAGAACATGAACGGCAACTCGCCGAACACCGGCCGCACCACCGTGACGCTCGACGGCGCGGTCATCTCCGACGAGCCGTACGCCGGCTACGCCTACATCGAGAACGTGCCAGCGGAGAAGAAGCGCTACCAGGTGCACACGGAGGCGGCCCGCGACTCGCTGTCGTCGAAGGTCACCGCCGACTGGTCGTTCACCTCGGAGTTCGTGCCCGGCGAGGACTACCGGCCGGTGCCGCTGCTCGCGGTCCGGTTCGCGCCGCGGCTCGACTCGTCCAACCGGGCCGGCCGCGTGCTGACCGTGCCGATCACGGTGGAGCGCAACGGAACGGGCACCGTCACCGACATCAAGACCCCGGCGGTGCAGGTGTCCTACGACGAGGGCAAGTCGTGGAAGCCGGTGCCGCTGCGCAAGACGCGCGGCGGCTGGGCGATCACGCTGGTCCACCCGCACGGCGCCAAGAACGTGTCGTTCAAGGCTCGGGCGGCGGACTCGGGCGGTGAGGTCCAGCAGACCATCATCCGCGCGTACGACCTGAGGTGAGCACGGGTGAGGGGCCGGTCTCTGCCGGCCCCTCACCGGGCTACTTCTGGTACGGCGCCAGCGTCTGCGGGTCCACGTCCGGCGCCGACATGATCGGGTGCACCTCGATCGGCTGGTTGAGCACCTGCCCGCCCGGTCCCGGGCACGCCGAGGCCTTCCGCGCGATCTCCAGCACCCGCTCGTGGCTGTCGACGTCGACCACCCAGTACCCGGCGATGACCTCCTTCGACTCCGCGAACGGCCCGTCCACCACGACCGGCCCGGAGTCGCTGCCCCGCACCACGAACGCCCGTGCCGGCCCGCTCAGGCCCTCGGACTGCAGCAGCTCACCGGTGGCGCGCAGCTCGGCGTCGAGGTCGCGCATGTAGGCGATCATGCGATGCATGTCCTCGTCGCCCCACGCCGCGAGACCCTCCCAGTCCTCCTGGCTGCCGCCGTAGCTGACCAGCATGTACTTCACTTCCACTCCCCACCGGTCGCGCGGGCCTTGATCTCCTGCACGGCCCAGCTGTTGCCGTCCGGGTCGTCGAAGAAGATGAACGACCCCCCGTCCGCTTCGTTCATGCGCACGATCTCACCGACTTCGACGCCGCGCTCGATCAGCTGGGCCCGTGCCTTCTCCAGGTCGGACACGACGAGCTGCACGCCCTTGAGCGTGCCCGGCTCGCCCTTCACGATGCCCTTGCCCATCACGATCGAGCACCCCGAGCCCGGCGGCGTGAGCTGCATGACGCGGGTGTCCTCGGCGAACGTCGTGTCGTGGTCGACGACGAACCCGAGCTGCTCGGAGTAGAAGCGCTTGGCCCGGTCGAGGTCCGAGACGGGTACGACGATGACTTCCAGGGTCCAGTCCATGTCCGGCGGTCCTTTCAGCGGTGGGCCCTTTGCACCGACGCGTCGACGTGCGCGGAGTTTTTTCGACATGGGGTCGCCGCCCGCATACCGAGCCGCTCTCACTCCTCGACGGCGCCGCCGATCTTGCGCAGGTGCTCGCGGAACGTGAGACCGCTGCCGAGGTACTCGTCGAACCGCAGCTGGCTGCGCAGGCTCTCACCCTGCCTCAACCGCTGCGCCTGCGCCCGTTCGAGGTCGCGGATGCCCCGCGCCTTGGCGACCAGCGACTCCAGGTGCGAGGACGGCACGAACAGCACTCCGTCGTCGTCGCCGAACACGAGGTCGTCGGTCGTGACGGTCCACTGGTCGACCTCCGCGGTCGACAGGGCCTCCGGCGCCCGGTCGCGCAGGGTCAGCGGCCCGGTCGGGTTGGCGCCGAGGCTGAAGACCGGAAGACCGATCTCGCGCAGTTCCCAGGTGTCGCGGTGCAGACCCCAGATCACCACCCCGGCGAGACCGGCGGCCTGCACCTCCCGCACGACCATGTCGCCGACACAGGCCTCGTCGAGGCGGCCGTCGTTGTCGACGACCAGCACGTCGCCGGGCTCGCTGCGGCCGAGCGCCTCCAGGAAGACGTCGACACTGCCCGCGTGGCGGGCGGGCAGGACGCGGCCGGAGGTCTTCGTGCCGGGGACGACCGGCTTGAGACCGACCGTGCGGACCGGGATGTGCGCCCGGACGCAGGCGTCGGCGAGGTGCGCGGTGGTGAGGTCGAGTTCAGCTAGGTCCATGGCGCACAGTCTTACGCCGAGACCTGCTCCTTGGCGGGTTCGGGGCGCAACACGCCCGCGGACAGCGCGGCGACGAGGCACAGCCCGACCGGCAGCAGGAACGCGATGTTGAGCGGCACGAAGTGCGTGAGCCAGCCGATCACCGCGGGCCCGGCCAGCACGCCGAGGTAGCCGAGTCCGGCCACCCGCGAGACGTTGACGCCCGCCGCGCCCGGTTCCGCGTGGCCCGCCGCGCTGAACAGCTGCGGCACCGTGCCCGACAGGCCGATGCCCGCGATCGCCCAGCCCACCAGCGCGAGCCAGACGTAGGGCGAGAGCGCCGCGGTCGCGATGCCGATCGCGCCGATCACCGAACCCCAGCGCAGCACGGCCATCGGCCCCACCTTGGCGGTGACCCGGTCCGCGAGCAGCCGGCCGACGGTCATGGTCGTCGCGAACGCGCCGTAGGCGAACGCCGCGACCGTGGGCGAGGCGTTCAGGACGTCCTGCAGGTGCAGCACGCTCCAGTCGTTCGCGGCACCCTCGCTCAGCATGACCAGCAGCGCGAGCACCGCCATGATCCAGATCCGGCGCGGCGCCCTGCGCTTCACGCCGGTCACCTCGGCCTGCTGCTCTTCCTTCTCGTCGAGCAGGAACCGCGCCATGACGAGGCTGACGACGACACCGAGCACGGCCGCCGCACCGAGCGTGGTCGCGGGGGAGAGCTCCCAGCCCAACGTGCGCGCACCGGTCAACGCCGCCGCCACACCACCGAGCGACCACGTCGCGTGGAACGCCGACATCACCGGACGGGCGTAGTGCCGCTCCACCACCACGGCGTGCGCGTTCATGCTGACGTCGATCAGCCCGTTGCCGAAGCCGAAGATGAGCAACGCCAGGCCGAGCGACCACTGGTTGAAGGCCACACCGGGCAGGAACGCCGTCACGCTGCACACGACGCCCGCGAGCGGGACGACCAGCTTCACCCCGAGCCGGTCGGTGATCTTGCCGCCGACCCGCATGCCGATGAACGCGCCCAGCCCGAGCAACAGCAGCAGCCGGCCCAGCTCCGCGTGACTGATGTCCGTGCGGTCCTCGACCGTCGGGATGTGGACCAGCCACAACCCGAGCAGGAACCCGTTGAGGGCGAAGTACGTGAAGGTGGCCACCCGCGCGGCCTTGAGAGCGCTCACGCAGCACACGCTAACGAACGTAGGAAGTGTTCGAAAGCTTGAGTATCGAACACCACTCGTGTTCAATCACGGCCGTGTCCCGACTGAAGCAGATCACCGAGGCGGTCCGCGACGCCGGCTCCCTCGGCGTGGCGGACCTGGCGAGCATGACCGGTGCCTCCGAGATGACCATCCGCCGCGACCTGGAGGTCCTCGCGGCGCAGGGCGTCCTCGAACGCTACCGCGGCGGCGCCCGCAGCCTGCTCCTGCGCGGCTCCGAACCCCCGTTCGCGCTGCGCTCCGACGAGAACACCGACGCCAAGCGCCGCATCGCCGCCGTGGTCGCGGGCCTGATCGCCGACGGCGAGTCCGTCGTCCTGGACAGCGGCACCACGTGCCTGGAGGTCGCCCGCCTGCTGCACGACCGGCGCGTGACCGTGATGCCGCTGTCGCTGCACTCGGTGAACGCCCTGTCGTCGTCCTCGTCCGTGACACTGCTGGTCCCCGGCGGCCGCCCCCGCCCGGGAGAGCTGGCCCTGACCGGCCCGCTGACGCTCGCCTCGGTGCAGGCCCTGCGCTTCGACACCGCGGTGATCGGCTGCTGCGGCCTGTCCGCCGAGCAGGGCCTGACCGCGTTCGACCTGGAGGACGCCTCGGTGAAACGCACCGCCATCGCCTCGGCCCGCCGCGTGATCGCGGCCGTCGACGCCTCGAAACTGACCCGCACCGCCCTGGCGTTCGTCGCGCAGGCGTCCGCCCTGGACGCGGTGGTGACCGACGCGTCCGGCGACGAGGGCCTGGTCGCCGCGGGCGTGACGGTGGTGACGGCATGATCGTGCTGTTCGACATGTTCGGTGTGATCGCCCGCGACCAGTCGCGCGAGGTGATGGACACGATGAGCGTCGACCCGGCGTTCTGGGAGGCCTACTGGGCGCACCGCCCGGCCTACGACCGCGGCGACGTGACGGCGCTGGAGTACTGGGAGCGCGTCGGCCACCCGCCGCTGGTCGAGCAGGACGTCGCCAGCTGGAGCCGCGTCGACTACGAGATGGTCGCGCTGCTGCACGAGCTGACCAACACCGGCCGCCGGATCGCGCTGCTGTCGAACATCCCCGAGGACCACGCCCGGAACTTCGAACGCACCCACGCGTGGCTCGAGCTGTTCGAGGTGTGCGCGTTCTCGTGCCGCATCGGTCACGCGAAACCGGAGCTCGCGGCGTTCGCGTGGTGCCGGGAGGCGTTGGGCGAGGGCGAGATCCTGTTCGTGGACGACCGGGAGGAGAACGTGGCGGCGGCGCGGGAGGCCGGGATGCTCGGGCACCACTTCACCGGCATCGCCGGGCTGCGGGCAGTGCTGACGTGAGCGGCCGGCCCGAGTCGGTGGACCCGCGCGTCGCCCGCGGGCGCGAGGTGCGGTCGGTCGCCGAGATCGTCCACGCCGATGGTGAGGCGGTGGCGCTGCGGATCGCGTTCGCCGACGGCGACTGCCTGGTCTGCACGGCGTGGACCGACTGGACCCTGGTGGTCGAGCCCCGCCCGGACGCGGCCCTGCCCGACTACTTCTGGCCGGCGAGCAGCTTCACGACCCGGCCGCTCCCGTTCGCCGCGGGCGCCCAGGTCGTGTCCGCGGCGCAGGTGCGGGACGAAGTCGGCCAGGTCATGGGCGCCGACTTCCTGATCGGCGACCGGCGGGTCTCGGTGCGGGCGTACGGCGGCGGCATCAACGTGACGGCTTGAGCTTCGGGTAGCTCGAAGGTGCAGGCTTCGCCCCGTGAACAACGGCACGGAGCTCTACACGGTCGGCCAGCTCGCCCGCCGCACCGGTCTGTCGGCCCACACGATCCGGTTCTGGTCCGACACCGGCGTCGTGCCGCCCACCAGCCGCTCGACCGGCGGCTACCGCCTCTACGACGCCGCCGCCGTGGCGCGCTTCGACCTCGTCCGCACGCTGCGTGAGCTCGGCATCGGCCTGGAGGCCGTCGAGGCGATCCTCACCCGCCGCACGACCGTGGCCGAGGTGGCACACGTCCACGTCCGGGCGTTGGACGCCGAGATCCGCACCCTGAAGCTCCGCCGCGCCGTGCTGAGCACGATCGCGCGGCGCGGGAGCACCACCGAGGAGACCTCTCTCATGCACAAGCTCGCCCGCCTGTCCGCCGTGGAGCGGCAGGAGCTCGTCGACGGGTTCATCGAGCAGACGTTCGCGGGCATCGACCTCGACGACGACACGAAGGTCGTCGTCGAGTGGATGCGGCACCTGCCGGACGACCCGGCGCCGCACCAGGTCGACGCCTGGCTGGAGCTGGCCGACCTGGTCGCCGACGACGACTTCCGGGACCGGGTCCGGCGCGCCGCCACCGCCGGGTCGGCCCTCGCGTCGCACGGTCTGGAGCTGCGGTCGACGATCGTCGAGCACGCCGGCCAGGCGCTGGCGGTCGCGCCGGAGTCGGCCGAGGGGCGGTCGGTGCTGCACCGGATCTGCGACCCGGGGATGCCGCCCGGTGAACGCCGGGACCTGTGCCGGTGGCTCGAGACCGTCGCCGACGCCCGGATGGAGCGCTACTGGGAACTGCTCGCCGCGCTGCACGGCGAGCAGTCACCCGAGTCCCCGGCCGTGCCCGCGTTCCGCTGGGTGCTCGCGGCCCTGCGCGCTCACACCAGCGACGACCAGTAGAACCAGAACGCCTGCAGCACCCCGGCCGCGATCAGCAGGTACCACAGCACCAGCACCACGCTGTGCCACTGGAACGTGGGCCGGATGTTGCGCAGCGTCGTGTACCAGAAGATCGGGATCGTCACCGCCCACACGACCATGCAGTACGGGCACAGCGCCCGGATCTCGTACAGCGACTGCACGATCAGCCAGTGCACGAACAGCACCCCGGCCGTCGACCCGACCTGCAGCCCGATCCACACCCACGACGGCAGCTCGACGCCGGACAGCAGCAGCACGCCCAGCGTCAGCACCACCGCGAACCCGACGACCCCGATCAGCGGGTTCGGGAACCCGAGCACCTCGGCCTGGGCGGTCTTCATGATCGAGCCGCAGCTCAGCACCGGGTTGATGCTGCAGGTCGGGATGTAGAACGGGTCCTCGAGCAGCGCGATCTTCTCGATCGTCAGCACGAAGGAGGCGACGAGGCCGACGGCGCCGCCGACGGCCAGCACCCACGCGACGATCCGGTTCACGACAGCACCTTCTCGATGGCGGCCTTCAGACCGTCGTAGGTGGGCGCGCCGGTGAACTTCACGCCGTCGGCCAGGGCGCTGCGCGAGGGCCAGACTGTGGAGTTCGAGACCGGTGAGGGACCCCGCGGCCCGCAGGCGCTGGAC
>NZ_JBHXCW010000290.1:0-8783 GCF_042725365.1 Lentzea sp. NPDC060358
GTCGCGCACGTGCGCGACGGCGACGTATGGGTGTGCAACGGCTGCTGCACGCGGGCGCGCGAGCAGAAGACGCGCCTCTCCAGCTTCGAGCTCAAGTCCGCCGGGTTCGAGTCGCCGGAGTCGGTCTTCGCGAACGCGGTGCGCGACGACGTCGAGTGGTCGATGGACGGCGACGGGAACCTCATGAGGTCGGTGTGCGAGCTGTGCGACACCGACGCCGGTCCGGCGGTGGGCGGCCACAAGGTCGCTGGCGGCTGGTTGTGCAGGTGGTGTGCGGGCGGGGCGTCGGGTTGGGGTTGTTGCGTGAGCCAAGGGCGCCCGCGCCCAGCAGCCACGGAGGTTCGCCGCAACGCGACCGCGCTTCTCGACCAGCTTCGCGAGCTTCTCGCGGCGGCCGAGTCCGGCGAGCTGCCAGTGAGCGCGGCCTACCGCCACCGCGTGGAGGGCGCCATCACGGCAGTGGAGGCGGTGCTCGGCCTGCCGCCGTCGCTCGCTCCGGGCCTCTTGGAGCCCGACGAGCGTAAATAGTTCTGTGGAAATATTTACATCGCAGGTCACGGCGTTTAGGCTCTGATCATGCGCCTCGTCGGTTACCTCCGCGTCAGTTCCACCGGTCAGCTTGACGGCTATGGGTTCGACGTTCAGCGCGCCGACATCGAGCGGTGGGCGAAGGCCAACGGCCACAAGATCGTGGAGTGGTTCACCGACGCGGTCACCGGCAAGTACGACGCCCCCGATCGTCCTGGCCTGACCGAGGCCTTGCAGATGGTCCGGCGCCCGGCTCAGGCCGAGGGGATCGTGGTCGGCAAGCTCGACAGGCTCGCCCGCGCGCTCACCGTGCAGGAGGCGATCCTGGCGCTCGTGTGGCGCGAGGGCGCGAGCGTGTTCACCGCCGAGGACGGCGAGGTCCAGCAGGACGACCCGGACGACCCGATGCGGACGGCCATCCGCCAGGTTCAAGGCGTGTTCGCCGAGTTGGACCGCAAGACCGTCGTGAAGCGCCTGCGTGACGGACGCAGGGCGAAGGCCGCAACCGGCCGCAAGGCGGTGGGGGAGTACGCGTACGGATTCGCCGGCCAAGGGCAGGGCCGCGAGCGTGACGCCGCGCCGGAGCCGACCGAGCAGGCCGCCGTTTACAGGATCATGGAGCTGCGCGAGTCCGGGGCCTCGTTCCGTGTGATCGCGTCCACGTTGGACGCCGAGGGGCACAAGCCGCGCCGGGCGGCGGCCTGGTCAGCGATGTCGGTCCGGAACATCGTTCAGCGCCAGGAACCTCGACCGCGCTAGATCGGGTCGCGGAGGTGCGGCGCTGTCTCCACGCGACGTTGTACCGCGTGCTTCCGAACTCCGAGGCGCTGACGGACTGATCGCAAACAGTTACCGGGATCTAAGGGTCCGAAAGACTCCAAGACCCGACAAGACCCCGATCGTGCCAAGGAGAACGAGGATTCCTGCTCCGATCAATACCAGGTTCGGTGTTTCCGGAACCAGCGCACTCAACCCGATCAAGGTGATTATCGGCATGAGGAGGCCAGCGATCCCGAGCCTTTGGATCAGCGGCAACCGTACAGGTGCTCCTCCTACATGGACGGCTACGTCCACCAGCTCGCCGATCGGCCGGAAGTTTGGCTTGCCGTCCAGCAGCACGGTGTAACGCAGCCGGTGGCGGCGGGTCAGCAGCGCTGGGGAGATGTGCAGCGCCGTCCCGACCACGTTCACCTTGGGCATACGGACCGCTGGGCGGCCAGGATGCGACTCATGCTCGAACAGCGCTAGAACCGGCACGCCGAACTCCAATTCCAGCGGCTTCCCGCCGAACGCGGATGGCGCGATGTCAAGGGCGCTGTCGCTGACTACGTCTATGGTGACGACGTAGGGCCTAGTCAACGTGCGGCCGTTAAAGCTCACCACAACGCCGCTGCCGTGCAGACCTGGTGCGGCGCGCAACAGCGACACCGCCTGATCGACGTTGATGTACAGCGCCCTTCGCGGCCGGGCCGAGCGGAAGGCTGCCCACGCTCCGACCACGATCGCCACCAGTCCGACGACCACGGCGGCGATTGCCCAGAACGTCCCAGAGGCGTACCAAGGAGTGTCCGGAGTTGGTTGCTGGCCTAACAACATCCGAGCATCCAAGCAGCCCGGTGCGTGGATGTCGCGCCAACTCGGCCTGGTTCGTCAAGATGCCCGGCGCGATGGAATATGAGGTGTGGCGTCACCCGGCGTCAGCCCCTGCCAGCACGAGCTTCTCCGCGGCGAGTCGGAGCAAGATGCTCTAATTCGGACGTGCCATCAGGATCACCCGTGCCGAGCCATGTGCCAATCGTCCGCTGCGCCGCGCTGGCCGTGATCGCGTGCGGAGAGGCCGTCCTGGTATTCGTTCCGCAGGCGATTGCGTTTTGGGGATGGCTCACCAGCCAGTCCGCGGACTGGTGGGGTGCAGCCGGCCAATGGGGCGGTGCCGTCGGCAGCTTCGCTGCCGTGGTCGCCGCGCTGTGGATCGCGAAGAAGGGGGCTCGCGATGCCGCGCGGATCGCTGAGCAGGGCGCTCGTGAGGTAGCCGCGCGAGAGCTTCGTCGGCAGCGCGCCTCGGCGATGCTCGTGCACGGCGAGTTCGGCCGCGTTCAAGGGCACGATCATGTGGTCATCGTCAACGCCAGCCAGTTTCCGGTGGTGGATGCGCAGGTGATCGCAGCCAAGGGCAATCCCGACGTTCCTCTTATTCCTCCCGACAACAGGAGATGGCCGGTATATCGCGTGCTCAAGCCTGGTGAGCAGGTCGCGGCAAGGCCCATCTCCGGGAGCGCTCCAGACGGGGTCTACCGTGGCTTCGGGCAGTTGGGGGCGTACGCCATTGTCATCGAGTTCACGGATATCGAGGGCTACCGCTGGCGACGGGAAGGCGAGGGTTTGCCAGAGCTTCTGGCGTGATCACGTGCATCGGGTAGTTCGACGGTGATGGCCGCTAGACCGCATCTTGGTCGCGCACGGTGTGGCGACGGTCATACCGAAGAGGTTGCGTTCGCGTCCTGTAAAGCGTGCGGTGAGAACGCGGTAAGGGGTGGAGCCGCATCGGGCGCTCCACTCTGATCGGAGCCGCAGATGGATGATCACAAGACCGCGCGCCGTGCCGCGCCCGCCGTCCGCAGGTGGCCTGTAGGCCGAGAAGTCCGACGAGATGAGGACGGCCGTCTCGACTTCGGACGAGTCCACGCTCTTGATCATCGCGGACTGCCGGTTCACGATCTTCTCGACGGATGGGTGATCATGCCGTTGGGTCGCTATCGCTCCCGAGGACCGGCGTTCTGGCACTGCGCGCAGTGCGTTGCCGTGATCAGCTAGATCAGATGGGTCCGCGCCTGACGTCCCTGAGGTGTCGGCCACGGACCGACGCCACGCTGAGTGATTCCGCATGGGTTGGTCTGGTTAGGGGTCGGCAGATGTCCGGCCCGGAACTGGAGCCTGGCGTGGACATCACCGCGATGCTGGAGGTCGCGACTGCCTTGGTCGCGCTGGCCGCCGCGATCATCGGCAGGCCCCGAGGGGGCGACGACGAGTGACCGCACAGTGGTGGGCCCGCCGTAACCCCGGCAGGCCCACCACTGGCTGGGGTCCGGTTTGAGTGAACGGACCCTTAAGACCCCTGCACGTCCTGCAAAAGCCACCGTGCGACTCGGCGGCGGATCTTGATCAGGGTGGCGCTGGCAATGAGCCGAACCTGCGCCGCGACCTGGGTGATCAAGGGCCTCGCCGCCCAGCCCAGCGCGAAGAGCGAGACGTGCCGAACTATCCACACCGCCAGTGTGGTCACGTCGGGCAACGCTCTGAGGTCTCCGGCAGTCGACGCGTCAGGGAGGATCGTCGGGAAGACGATCGTCGCGACCAGCGCGAACAACGAGGCGAGGGCGCCCCATATCCCTCGCCTCCGGTTTGCCTTGCCTTCTACCATGGACAACGTCGCTGAACCCTTCTGCCTGGGAGGATCTGGTGACGACGAGGCCGGCCCTTTCGCGAGAAGGGTCGGCCTCACTGTTCTCGCCCTGCGTGTATGCCAGGGCGATGGCCGGAGCGGCCTGCGGCGCGCGGACGTCAACGGCGGACCCCGTGTACGCCGGTGTCTGCATGAATGGGTGGCCTCGTGAGCCCGTCATTGTTCGTTCCTCGCGTGCTGACGCTGGCGCTTCGACTTCTCGCCGCGCTCCGGTGGAGGAGAATCTAGAGGACCGGGGCGAGCCGTGTCATCTCGGATCGACAACTGACTGCAAGATGCATCTTCGAATCATGTCGACTTCGAGACGCTGAGGAGTACGTCGGCGGCCTCTTGGCGCAGGCTTGTAGCAGGTCAGGTCCCATCTGACGGCTCGTGGTGGCGATTCCGGGACGATTCATCGAAGCATCGCACCACTGCACTTATTGATGTCAGTGGGCGACGCTGAGGGTGTCACCGCATATGCGGAAAGTTGAGAGAACTTTTCAGCGTCACTCGGATGGAGTAATCGGTCGATGCGCATTCTGCAACGCGTGCGTTACCTACTTGCCTCAAGTTTTTGTTGATCCACGAATTCGTGGCTAATTGATTCAGGCTGGATGCCACGATGGGGCCAACAGACGTCGTGGTCTACCTGCGGTTTTGAGGTAGATGGTCGTGCGGGCGGCCCGCTGCCTGGTCGGCCACCCGCGCCGCGGACGGTCCGCTTGCCTTGGCCACGACAGAGCGGCTCTGAGTCTGGTGGGGGACGAACGTCCCGGCCGCATACCAAGGCCATCACCTGCGTGCCAGCACTGATGATGCACCGAGCCACCCCGGCTACCCTTGAGGTGTTCGAACGCTGACGTGCCAGACCGAGGTAGAAGGCGCGGAAGGGATAGCGCTGTGGCCGCTGACCAGGCCGACGCCACGAGCGAGATGGCCCGCCGTCTCCGGCAGATCCGTCACGCCCGTCGTAAGTCTCTGGCCGTCATCGCCGGCCTCGCCGGGATCTCCACGAGCTACCTATCCCGCCTCGAATCTGGCGAACGCGCCCTGGACCGCCGCTCCCTAATCGTCGCCTTGGCCAACGCCCTGGAGGTTGCGCCCAGCGAGATCACCGGGACCGCCGTCGCGTTCGCTGGTGAGCTGGAGGAGGACCGCTCGCTGGGCGCCGTGCGCTTGGCGCTGCTCGCGGCGAGCATGCGGCAGCCGCGTGGTGAGGTGATGCCGGCCGATCTGCTGGAGGTTCGTGTCGGTGTGCTGCTCGATGCGCAGCGCGCCTGCCGCTTCGCCGAAGTCGGCGATCAGCTTCCACAACTTGTCCGCGACCTCCACACAACTCTCGACGCCGGTCGCGAAGTCGAGCACGTCCTTCGACTACTTGTGCTTCTCCACGTCCAAGGCACCATGGCCTGGTTGATGGACATCGGCGCCAGCATGGATCTCGCTTGGCAGGCCGCCTCGCTCGCGCAGCAGGCCGCTGAGCGCCTGGACGACCCGGTGACGCACGCGGTCAGCGCGTTCGGCACGGCGTTCGGGTTGATGGGCGCGGGCGCGTTCGACCTCGCCGCCGACACGCTCGCGCGGCAGGAGGTCGGCACGGGCACGACGGCGGAGTTGTCGGCGCGCGGCATGCTCACGCTCACAACCTCGCTCGTGTCGGCCGCGAGCGGCGACCGCACGGCCCAGACCGCCGCGCTGGAGGAGGCCGCGGACCTCGCCGCCGCCGTCAACGGCGACGGCGACCCGCTCTGGTTCGGCTTCGGCATCGCGAACGTGGACGTCTGGCGGATGTCGGTCGCGCTGGAGGCGGGCGACCACGGCGAGGCCGCGCGGATCGCGAGCGCGATCGACCCGGCGGCGCTGCCGTCGCCGACGCGCCAGGCGGCTTACTACCGGGACTTCGGCCGGGCGCTCGCGCGGATGCCGCGCCGCCAGGACGACGCCGTGCTGATGTTGCGCCGTGCAGAGCAGATCTCGCCCGCGCGGATCCACCGGCACCCGTTCATGCGCTCGATCATCGCCGAGCTGCTGGTGAAGGCCAAGCGCGACGCCGTCGGGCGGGAGCTCCGGGGCATGGCGTTCCGGGCGGGCCTGCCTGTGTAGCCCGGTCGGGCGATGTTGCCACCGTGGCAAAAGATCACCTTGCGCCGCTCATAGCGTCGCCGACATGGGCACCGTGATCATCATGTGCCTGCTCGGGGTCGTGGCGTTGCTGACGATCGTCTGGGTGGGCCACCACGTTCGAGTCGAGCAGCAGCGCCGATGCCAGGTCGCTCGCGTGCGTGCCGCGTTGGCCGGCCGCGTGAGCGTCGCCGAGTTGCGGCGGCGCTGCGGCGCGGACGAGATGCCCAGCTTCCCGACTCCGTCCAGGGCGGTCGCTGACCCCGACCCGGCCGCCTTGGACGGTTCCACCTCGGGATGGGCAGCATGAGCCTCATCGTTCCGGGGGCCGCCGATCGGGCGGCCGTTGCGCTGTACCCGACGCTTCAGCACTTGCTCGACCTGCGTGACGGCGGCTGGCGGTTCTTGCCGATCGAGCCGGGGCGGGATCAGCTCGATGGCTTTCGCCTCTGGCCGGGTGGCTGGCGTGACGCGATCAGGCTGAAGAGTGACAGCGATGCGTTGGGGCTGCGTCTGGACCCGGACAACATGATCACGTGGGAGCTGTCCGGAACGCTCGCGGAAGTCGTCCACGAGTTGGTGCTGCTGCCGCATCCCGGCGACCGTCTCGCGCCTCGGCTGGCGCGGGGCCACGGACCGAACTGACGTGGTCGAGCCGCAGGGCTTGTCATTCGTCACTCTCCGAATGATCAAGCCTGGCTGCGGCCCCACTGTTGTCCCTGCTTGCGGAGCGCGTGATGCACGAGTTCGAGCGTCTTCGGCGAGAGTGCGTCCCATGCCTTTCCGCTCTCCGCTGCGGTGCCCTGGAATGTGAAGGTGGCCGAGGCGCTCCCTGCCTTCTCGTGCAGGTGGAGGTACACCGTGGTGTGGCTGCCCTCGGTGAAGTTCTCGCGGAGGATGGCAGGACCGGGAGGACCGTCCAAACCGCCTGCCAACCCTCTCACCAAGTTGCCCTCGGCACCGATGGTCACCGCGGAGAGGTCGGCTCCGCCGATCATCGTCACGCGCACTGGCACGACCGGGCCGCCCTTGAACTCGTCGATCTCCTCGACGCTGAAGCGAGGTACGTCCTGCCTCTCCAGCTCTCGGCGCATGATCGCCACTTGCTCGATCGCAGCTTTGGCCTGCTCCTCTGCGGCCGTGGCGCTGCGCTGCGCGTGACCAATGGCCGCTTCAGCCGCACTGGCCTGCCGCTTTGCCGAGTTTGCGTTGCCGAGCGCGATGAACGCTGCGATCAACGCGACCGCCACAGCAAACCAGGCGGCGACGTCACCAGCTTCCACTTTCTGCTCCTGACTGTTAGCGCATGATCGTCACGCGGGGCGGCGGATCCAAGGTCACTGAATGAACGCGGTCCCAGACCTTGGTGTTGTCGCGATCATCGACGCAGTGCAGGTAGACCTCGACCACGATCGGGGTTCTGCCCGTTGGTCCCTTGCCCACCTCGATGTCGAAGCTGGTGTTCCGAACGACCCGCTGGGCCTCGTACTCACCAGCCTGGATACCGCCCACGTCCTCGCCGTCCGTTTGGGGGGCTGACGAGTCAGCAGTCCAACTGGGCGTCACGCGGACAACTGCTGGACCGCGCAACATTGTGACCGTGACGGTCCTGCCGTTCTTCTTGCCTTTGCCTTCGACGACTGAGAACTCAGGACCGCTTCGCTCGTGACGTTCGACGTTTTCGGCGCGAAGAGTCTGGCGCATGATCTCGACCTGATCTTGAGCCGCTGCCGCGGCTTTTTGCGCGTGGATCACCTGGGCTTCGGCGGCCTCGCGGGCCTTCTCCGCCTCTTCTGCTTGCTTGGTCGCCGCTCCAGCCTGAGTTCTCGCTGAGTTGGCGTTGAGCAGGGCGATCCACGCGGCGCCGATGGCGACGACGACGGCCAACCAGGCGGCTACGGCTGCCTTGTCCATGCTTGTCCTGTCTCACCGAGCTAGCTCGGTGCATCTCTGAGTTGCAGAGCAGGGTACGACCGACCACCGACAATTCGAGCGCATCGCAACATGGTGGCCGGCCAGACCCATGCCGTGTGTGGCAAGAAGCCGAAGGAGAGACTGGTGTGCTCGAAGCGCTAGCGGAACCGCCGGTTCTGACGTGCGTAGATGGTCCCAGTTTGGCTTTGAGCATACCTTCTAGCATACTTTCGGGCATGGATTACAAGGTTCGAGAGAACCGTCTTCGGCGCGTGGCCCAGCGGCAGGGGCTTCAGCTCGTCAAGTCACGACGACGCGATCCGCGTGCGCTCGGGTACGGCGGTTACATGCTCGTGGATGCCGCGCGGAACACTGTCGTGGCCGGAGAAATCGACTCTCCGCGTGCCCTCGACCTTGACGGGGTTGAGCACTACCTGACGGGCGAGGAGACGCAGTGAGAGGCCGGGACTCCAGCGACGACTTCAGCTTGTACATGCGCACTCGCTGGGCCGATGTCCGACAGCGACGGGAGCAACGGCCGACAGCGGCAGAGCTGCTGCGCCGGTGCGCGCAAACCCCGGAAGTCAGTATGGACAGCAAGCAGAGCTGCGCGCTCAGCTCGTAGCGGAGTTGCCCAACGCGGGTGCCTGTGTTGGCCCGTGCAGGCTCTGCGAGGCGCAACCAGACATCGCCGCGGTGATGTGTTCCTGCATGTCAGAGCCGCTATCCAGCCTATATAACACAACGAGCGGGTCCGCACGATGTGTGCGGACCC
>NZ_JBHXCW010000291.1:0-8743 GCF_042725365.1 Lentzea sp. NPDC060358
ACGTGGGGCCCTTCCTCTTGTGGCCTAGAGACCGAAGATGGTGATCTCGGTCCCGCGCTTCACCCGCGTGCGCGGCGGGATCGACTGGTTGACCACGGTCCCGTTCCTGTTGAACTCGACCTTCACCTTGAACCCGGCTCGTTCGAGCTCCTCCTTGGCGTCGCGCACCTTCTTGCGGGCGACGTCGGGCACCTCGATCTCGCGGTCGTTCTGGAAGAACACGGTGACGCGCTTCGCGCCCACGCCCTCCAGCACCGTGCCCGCGGGCGGGTCCGTCCGCACGACGCGCGACTGGTCGTTCTCGGCCGCGTCGTCGCCGCCTGCCTCCACCGGTTCGATCCCGGCGCGCTGCAGCTCGGCGAACGCCTCGGCCTTCGTCTTGCCCGCGACGTTCGGCACCGGCGTGCGCGGTGCCGGGCCCTTGCTGAGCACGAGGGTCACCGGCTCGTTGATCTTGAGCGCCGTGCCGGGCCGCGGGTCGAGCGCCACGACCTTGCCGATCGGGACCGTGTCGTGGAACGCGTCCTTCGCGGCGTCCTTGACCGCCTTCAGACCGGCCGACTCGATCTCCTTGGTCGCCGCGTCCACCTCGGCGCCCACGTTGACGAACGGCACCACGGGCCGGCCGCGCGACACGATGATCTTCACGGACTCGTTCTTGCGCAGCTCCGTGGCCTGACCGGGCTCCGAGCGGATGACCTGGCCGACCGGCACCTCGTCGGACGCCACCTTCTCGATCAACGGCGTCAGGCCGGCGCTCTGCACCAGCCGCACGGCGTTCTGCTCGGACTGCCCCACGACCTCGGGCACCGCCGTGGTGCTGCCCGCGCCGAGCAGCCAGGTGTAGAGGCCGACGATCAGTGCCAGGCCGCCGACGACCGAACCGCCGATGATCATGAGCTTCTTGCGGCGCTTGCGCTCCTCCTCGGCCGGGTCGACCTTCGGCTTGCGCGGCCGGTTCTGCGGGGGACGGCGCCGGGGCTGTTCGGGGCGCTCCATCGTGCGCGTGCCCGCGATGCCCGGAGGCGGCGTCGGCGGGCCGGTGTTGATGGTCGTCATCGCCGAGTGCGCGGCCGGCTTGGGGACGACGGGCCTCGTCGCCTCGGCGGCCGACGGGGGAGTGGCGCCGACGGACACCGGGACCGGCCGCATGACGACCGTCCGGTCGTTCTCGGGGGCCGAGCCGGGCACGGGCACCGGCTGCGGCGTGAGGCCCAGCTCCGCGCCCACGCGCTCCAGTTCGGCGAGGAACGCCTCGGCGTTCGCGGGCCGCAGCGCCGGATCGCGCCGGGTCGCCTTGCGCACGAGCGTGTCGAGCGCAAGCGGGATCTCGGGGATCGACGGGACGTCCGAGTTCACGTGCTGGTAGGCCACCGAGATCGGCGTCTCGCCGCGGTAGGGCGCCTTGCCCGCCAGCATCTCGTAGAGCACGATCCCGGCCGAGTAGACGTCACTGCGCGCGTCCGCGGCGCCGGTCTCCACCTGTTCGGGTGACAGGTAGGCCACGGTGCCGAGGATCTCGCTGTCGCTCGTGACACCGTTCTCGGCGATCGCCCTCGCCAGTCCGAAGTCCGCCACCTTGACCTGGCCACCGGGTCCGATCAGCACGTTCTCCGGCTTCACGTCGCGGTGCACCAGTCCGGCGCGGTGCGCGGCGCCCAGCGCCGACAGCACCGGGCCGAGGACGCTCAGCGCGACCGCCGGAGCGAGCTTGCCCCGCTGGTTCAGCAGGTCGCGGAGGTTTCCCCCGTCGATCAGCTCCATCACCAGGTACACCTGGTCACCGTCGACGCCCTGGTCGTGCACGGACACCACGGCCGGGTGGTGCAACTGGGCCGCCGCGCGCGCCTCGCGCTCGAAGCGCGCGACGAACGCCGGGTCCGCCGTCAGGTGGGGATCCATCACCTTGACGGCGACATCGCGATCGAGGCGGGTGTCGCGACCTCGATAGACGGTGGACATGCCACCGCGCGCGAGCACGGCGTCCACCCGGTAGCGCTGCTCGAGCAGTCCACCCATCACGTTCGAAACCGACCTCTCCACAGTGCGAGATGGTAAAGCTCAGGATGACCCGGTTGGCGGAAGGGCGTTCCCAGTTCGGTTATGGCATCGTGACCCCCGTGAGTGCGATTCCTGCCGCTGCGGATGTACTGGCTGCCGACCTGGAGGTTCTCGGCCTCCCCGAGGTGGCCGAACGAATGGGACTCCCGGTCACCCGGGTCCACCAAATGCTGCGCGACGGGCAACTGCTCGCCGAGCGGCGGGACGGCGTCCTCGTCGTTCCCGAAGCGTTCCTCGCCGCCGGAGGCGTGGTGAAGGGCCTGCCCGGCACCATCACGGTGCTGCGCGACCAGAACTACTCCACGGACGAGATCCTGCGCTGGCTCTTCACGGAGGACGACAGCCTCCCCGGCACTCCGATCGAAGCATTGCGCGGAGACCGTGGGCGTGAGGTAAAGCGACGCGCCCAGGCCATGGGCTTCTAGTTCACCCGAGGCAGCGGTTTCAGGCGTCTCCGCAGGCAGGAGGCGTCTGGAACCCCTGAACCGGTGGGCACGACCAAGACGAAGAAGGGCGACCGGCTCCAGGTCGAGGGCGAGCTCGTCGCCCGCGTTCACGGGACGGATCTCATTCGTAGCGCGTGGACAGGCCGAACGGGTCCGGCTTGACCAGCGACCGCGCCGCGAGCACCGACACCACCAGGGCGAAGAACAGGTAGCCCCACGAGTAGAGCGCGGTGTCGCCGTTCGGGAACGTCACGAGCATCAGGAACACCGACGCGACCGTCATGGTGACGAGCGCGCCCGTGCTCCACGCGAACCCGGCCGCGAGCGCCAGCGGCCAGCTGAAGTACCAGGGCAGCGTCGCGGGCGAGAGCAGCGCGACGGCGAGCATCGTGATCGTGCCGCGGCGGATGTTGTCGCGCACCTCGCCGTCACGCGCCGCCCACCACTGCGTGTACGCGATCCAGATCAGCACGACCGAGCCGATGCCCCGCGCGATGCCGATGAAGATGCCGCCGTCGACGTAGACGAACCAGTTGACGACCATCCGCACGAAGTCGCCGACCGCGCTCGGCAGCGACAGCCAGTTGATGATCATCGACGAGCTGCGCAGCGCCGGGATCCAGCCCAGCGTCACCCCGGCGACCACCGTGCACGCCGCGAACGTCCCGACGAACGCCACGAGGCCCGGCACCAGCGCCTTGCGGAACTGGGCGCGCTTGTCGCCGTCGAGCCGCGCCGCCCAGATCCAGATGAGGAACGGCGCGATGACGACCGCCGTCGCCTTCACCGAGAACGCGAGGGCGAGCAGCACGAAGCCCAGGACGTGGCGGCGGTCGAGCACCAGCAGCACGCCGGCGGCCATCAGCCCGATCATCAGCAGGTCGTTGTGCGCGCCGCCGACCAGGTGGATCAGCAGCAGCGGGTTCGCCGCGACCAGCCACAGCGCGATCGCCGACCGGCCGCCCAGGTGCCTGCTCAGGCCCGGCAGCGCCCAGCACAGCAGCACCAGCCCGCCCGCGAGCGAGAACCGCATCGCGACGACGCCGAGGATGACGCTCGCGTCCGTCGCCCACACGATCGCCTTGGCGACGAGGATGAACAGCGGCCCGTACGGCGCGGGCGTGTGCTGCCAGACCCAGCTGACGTTCTCGCTCAGCGTGCTCTGCAGCACGGCGGGCCCGACCTGGTACGGGTCGTACCCGCTCAGCGCGAGCTGCCCCTGCGCGAGGTAGCTGTAGATGTCCTTGCTGAACAGCGGCGGTGCGAACAGCAGCGGCAACGTCCACACCGTCACGGCGACCAGCACCGCGAAGTCGCCGATCTCGCCCCACCGGACGAGGCGGCCCAGGCGCACCCAGGCCCAGATGACGAGGCCGAGCCCCAGGTACAGCACCATGCTCGCGAGGTCGCGGCCGTGGCCGTAGCGCAGCCAGCTCAGCCCCACCTGGGCGAGCAGCGGGTCGCGTTCGAGGATCGCGCCGGCGCCCATGCCGCCCAGCGCGATGAGCGCCACGCCCAGCAGGCCGAGCATGGTCGTGCGGATGGGGATGGCGTAGGTGTTCGCGCGCACGGCTTGATGCAGCTCCTGCGGAGACACCTCGGAGCTCGTGCGGGGGAGGGACGGAGTTGCTGCCATCGCCCGAACATCGTTGCACAAGGCGAGCAAGCGTCAGCAAGCAACGGGGCACACCGGCAACGAGGTGTTAATGAACTCTCAGGAAGCGGAGCCGCTCCCGTCCCGGCGGTGATCGACTTCAGAAGGTCCGCTTGGTCGAGGTGACCGCGAGGTCGGCGAGCTTCGCGGCGGCCGGCTCGGCGACGGGTGCCGCGTCGAGCGCCGCCAGCGCGCTCTTCGTCAGCTCCTCGATGCGCTCCTCGACGGCGTCGACGGCGCCGACCTTCACGAGGGTGCGCCGGACCTCCTCGACCGTGTCGAGGTCCAGGTCCGGCCTGCCGAGGGCGGTATCCAACATATCGGCGCCGAACTGCAGGCCGAGAGCGACGAGCAGCGTCCGCTTGCCCTCGGCGAGGTCGTCGCCCGCCGGCTTGCCGGTGACCTCCGGGTCGCCGAACACGCCGAGCAGGTCGTCGCGCAGCTGGAACGCGACGCCGATGTCCGCACCGAACGTCCGCAGCCCGTCGATCAGCTCGGGAGAGGCGCCCGCCATCGCCGCGCCCATGTGCAGCGGCCGTTCGACGGTGTAGGCGGCGGTCTTGAGCCGGTCGATGCGCAGCGCCGCGTCCGGGGACGAGTCGCCCCGCACCTGCGTCAGCACGTCCAGGTACTGCCCCGCGAGCATCTCGGTGCGCATGTCCCGCCACGGCTCGCTCATCCTGCGCAGCACGTCGGCGGGCAGCCCGGCGGCGAACAGCATGTCGTCCGCCCACGCCAGCGCGATGTCGCCGATCAGCACGGCCGCCGACATGCCGAACCGCTCGGGCGAGCCGAGCCAGCCCTGCTCGCGGTGCCGCGCGCCGAACGCGATGTGCACCGTCGGCTTGCCGCGGCGCACCGAGGAGGCGTCCATCAGGTCGTCGTGGATCAGCGCGCACGCCTGGATGAGCTCCAGCGAGCTGACCGCGGTGAGCACCTCGGCCGCGAGCTCGCCGTCCGGGTCGCCGCCGGCCGCGCGCCAGCCCCACCACGCGTAGGTCGGGCGGATGCGCTTGCCGCCGCCCAGCACGAAGTCCGAGAGCGCGTCGACCGCGCTCGCGAAGCTGGGGTCCATCGCCTCGCCGGACGCGCGCCGGGAGGCCAGGTACGTGGTCAGCGCTTCTTCGACGTGCCGGGGCAGTGCCGCGTCGACGGGGTGGTGGGACACACGTCCATGGTCCGCTGTGTCCGGCACCACGCGCATGTCGGGGCCGGGTACCACATGATGAGCTACTGTCCCACCTGGCGGACCTACCACTAGGGTTGGGCGCATGACGTCGGTGGTGGAGCGGCTCCGGGGCGAGTCACCCAAGTTCTCCGTGGAGTTCCTGCCGCCTCGGGACGCCGAGGACGAGAAGGTCCTCTGGAAGGCCGTCCGCGAGCTGGAGGGCCTCGACCCGGCGTTCGTCTCGATCACCTACGGCGCCGGCGGCTCGCGCCGCGACCGCACGATCCGCGCCACCGGCCGCATCGCGCAGGAGACGACGCTGCTGCCCGTCGCGCACCTCTGCGCGGTCGAGCATTCGGTGGCCGAGCTGCGCAACGTCATCGGCTGGTACGCGGCGATCGGCGTGCGCAACGTCCTCGCGCTGCGCGGCGACCCTCCCGGCGACCCGATGGGCGAGTGGGTCGCGCACCCCGAGGGCCTCAACCACGCCGACGAGCTGGTGGCGCTCGTCCGCGAGCTCGGCGACTTCTGCGTGGGCGTCGCGGCGTTCCCGTACGGGCACCCGCGGTCGGCCGACCTCGACACCGACCTGAAGTTCCTGCTGCGCAAGCTCAACGCGGGCGCGGACTACGCGGTGGCCCAGCTCTTCCACGCCCCGGAGCCGTTCCTGCGGCTGCGCGACCGGGTGGCGGACGCGGGCTGCTCCGCGGCGGTCCTGCCGGGCATCATGCCGATGCTGTCGCCGCGCGGGCTGGCGAAGATCGTGGAACTGTCCGGTGCCGACCTGCCGCTCGACGTCTCGCGCCGGCTGGAGCCGTACGCCGACGACGTCGCGGGGTTCCGCGCCACCGGCATCGACATCGCCACGGAGATGTGCCAGCGACTGCTCGACGAGGGCGTTCCGGCGCTGCACTTCTACACGATGAACAGGGCCAAGGCGACGCGGGAAGTCCTCGGGCGCCTGGGGCTGGTGAGCCGCGTCTGAGGCCCGCCGTCAGACGACGGCGGAGCGCTTGTGCGCGATGAGGGCGAGGACGACGACGATCAGCGCGGCCCCGCCGGTGAGTCCCGCGACGAGCAGCGCCCAGCCGAAGAACGACTGCGAGTTCTCGCCCGCGTACTGGACGGTCGCCTGCAGCATCGACGCCTGGCCGGGCTTCGGGGACCACGCGATCGTGTTGTTCTCCTCCTCGCGGCCGTTGGTGTTCACGATCTTGCCGGGGAAGCTCACCTTGACCTGGATGTCGGCGCGTTCCACGGGCACCTGGGTCAGGTCGACCGACCCCGAGAGCGTGACAAGATCACCCGACCGGCGGAAGTTCAGGCTGTAGCGGCTGTTCGACGAGCTGGTCGTCATCGACAGCGTGCGCATCTCGTCGAACGTCAGGCCGTTGAAGAACAGCTGCGTGCCCGCGTAGGTCTCCACCCGGTACGGCTGGGTGCTCACGCGGCTCGCGAGCTCCGGCGGCACCTTGAGCTGCGGGCCCGGGTCGTTGTCCTGCGTGGGCGGCGTGGCCGCGACGATCTCGCCGGAGACGCGGTCGTCGTCCGACACGGCCATGGCCGCGTAGACGCGAACGCACCCGCTGAGCGAGAACAGGGTGAGCAGGAAGAAGACCGGCAGCAGCAGTGCCCGGGATCGACGCACCCGGACATCCTGCCAGCACGGTCACGACGACGCAGGTCCCTCCTTTGGTCGTGAGCTTGACTAACTACCTTTTGGCGGGCAGGGGCGAGAGGTAGCGTCTCGGCGCATGGCATCCGTGCACGACATCAGCAACAAGTACGTCAGCGACTACGTGGCGTTGGACCCCATCACGGCCACCCACCTCGGCTTCGCGGGAGCCGACGACCAGCTGACGGACCTCTCGCCGGAAGGGCACGCGGCGCGCGACGAACTCGCCGTCCGCGCGCTCGCCGACATCACCGCCGCCCGGCCCGCGGATGCGTCGGAAGAGGCCGCGCGTGCCGTCTTCCTCGAGCGGACGGGCCTCGAGCACGAGCTCTACGAGGCCGGCGTCACCGAGTCCTCGCTGAACGTCATCGCGAGCCCGATCCAGTCCGTGCGCGACGTCTTCGACCAGATGCCGACGGACACCCCCGAGCAGTGGGCCACGATCGGCCGCCGCCTCTCCGCCGTGCCCGCCGCCCTCGAAGGCCTGCGCGCGTCCCTCGCACACGCCGCCTCCCGCGGCCACGTGTCGGCGCTGCGCCAGGTCACGAAGGTCGCCACCCAGTGCGACACGTGGTCGTCGACGTTCTTCACCTCGTTCGTCGACTCGGCCGACGTCGACGGCCCGGTGCGCTCCTCCCTGGACGAGGGCGCCGCCGCCGCGTCGGCCGCCTACGCGGACTTCGCCACGTTCCTGCGCACGTCGCTCGCGCCGCTCGCCCCGGAGAAGGACGCCGTCGGCGAGGAGCGCTACCGCCTCGGCTCGCGCTACTTCACCGGCTCGAAGCTCGACCTCGCCGAGGCCTACGAGTGGGGCTGGCAGGAGTTCCTCGGCCTCGAGGCGGAGATGAAGGAGGTCGCGGCCCGCCTCAAGCCGGGCGCGACGCTCGCCGAGACCGCGGCGTACCTCGACGAGCACCCGCGCTACCAGGTCCACGGCCAGGACGGCCTGCAGGCGTGGATGCAGGAGCTGTCGGACAAGGCCCTGCGCGACGTGCGCGGCGTGCACTTCGACCTCCCCGACGCCCTGATGGACCTCGAGTGCAAGATCGCGCCGCCCGGTGGCGGCGTCGGCGCCTACTACACGCCGCCGACCGCGGACTTCTCCCGCCCCGGCCGCATGTGGTGGTCGGTCGAGCCCGGCAAGACCGTGTTCCCGACCTGGCGCGAGACGTCGACCGTCTACCACGAGGGTGTGCCGGGTCACCACCTCCAGTGCGCGACGGCGGTGTACCAGTCGAAGACGCTGAACGACTTCCAGCGCCTGCTGTGCTGGGTGTCGGGCCACGGCGAGGGCTGGGCGCTGTACTCGGAGCGCCTCATGCGCGAGCTCGGCTACCTCGACGACGACGGCGACCTGCTCGGCATGCTGGACGCGCACCTGTTCCGCGCCGCCCGCGTGATCATCGACATCGGCATGCACCTGGAGCTCGAGATCCCGGCGGGCACCGGCTTCCACCCCGGCGAGCGCTGGACCCCGGACCTCGGCCTCGAGTTCCTGCTCACCCGCACGCTGCAGGAGCCGGCGGCCTCGCGCGACGAGCTCGACCGCTACCTGGGCTGGCCGGGCCAGGCGCCGGCGTACAAGCTCGGCGAGCGCCTGTGGCTGGCCGCGCGCGACGACGTGAGGGCCCGCAAGGGCGCGGCGTTCGACCTCAAGCAGTTCCACAGGCAGGCCCTGGAGATGGGCTCGATGGGACTCGACACGCTGCGCGAGCGCCTCGCCGCGCTGTGACGCGTGA
>NZ_JBHXCW010000292.1:0-8718 GCF_042725365.1 Lentzea sp. NPDC060358
GCACGAGGGTGGCGAACCGGCGCGCGGCGGCCGGGGTCGCCACCCGCACGCCGCTGCTCGCCATCAGCAGCAGCACCAGGTCGTCGACGGTGAAGTCGGCCCGCAGCCGGCCGCTCCCCTTCGCCCGGCGGACCAGCTCCGCGAGCCGGCGGAACGCCGTGGCGCGGACTTCGGCGAAGTCGACCGCCCTGGGGAACGCGCTCGTGAACGCCGCCGCGAACCCCCGGTTGAGCACGTGGACGACGCAGACCTCCTCCACGGTCCGGCGGAACCCCTCCCACGGGTCGGCGTGCGCGAGGCCCGCGGCGACCGCGGCCGAGCAGGCCCGCATCTGCTCCGCGAACACCTCCACCACCAACGCTTCCTTGGTGGGGAACCGCCGGTAGAGGGTGGCCGGACCGACTCCCGCGCGGCGCGCGATCTCCCGCATCGCCACGTCGAGCCCCTCCGCGGCGAAGGCCTCGCGGGCGACCTCCAGGATGCGGTCGCGGTTGTCCCGGGCGTCCGAACGCAGGTTGTGAGTCACTTGCACCTCCACCGTCTCAGTTTGGGTCGAGCGGACGCCCTGTTCCACTAGTTTCGCCGCCGTGCGAGCACTCCTCTACACCGAGCACGGCCCCGCTGACGTGCTGGAAGTCGGCGAGATGGCCGAACCCCACCCCGGCGCGGGCAAGATCCGCATCGCCGTCCGCGCGTCGGGCGTCACGCCCGCCGACACCGCCCTGCGCGCCGGACGGCTCGGGCGGCGCGTCCCGCTCCCGCACGTGCCGGGCGTGGACGCGGCGGGCGTCGTCGACGAGATCGGCGAAGGCGTGACCGGCGTCGAACTCGGCGACGAGGTCTTCGGCATCGTCGACCTGGCGGAGCTGGGCGGCGCCAACGCCGGCCACGCCGTGCTGGCCGCGTGGGCGCCGAAGCCCGCGGCCCTGAGCTGGGAGCAGGCGGGCGGGGCGGCGGCGAACACCGAGACCGCCACGAGGGCCCTGGACCTGCTCCAGGTCGGCGAGGGCACGCGGCTGCTCGTCGCCGGAGCGGCGGGCGGGGTCGGCACGCTCGCGATCCAGCTGGCCGTCGCCCGCGGCGCGGAGGTGGTCGGCACGGCCGGTCCTCGGACGCAGGACTTCGTGGCCGGCCTGGGCGCCACCCCGGTCACCCACGGCGCGGGCCTGGCGAACCGGGTGCCGGAGATCACCGCGGTCCTGCACTGCGCGGGCGAGATCGCGGACCTCGTGACGATCGCGGGCTCACCGGACCGGGTGCTGACGATCGCCGACACGTCCCCGCCGGACGGCGTGCGGTCGTCCTTCCTAGGGGACCGCCAGGCCCTGCACGGGCTCGCCGACGCGGCGGCACTGGCCGACGAGGGCCTCTTCACCGTGCCGCTGGCCGGGGTCTTCCCGCTCGGCGAAGGCGCGGCGGCCCATCGGCTGAGCGAGACCGGGCACGCCCACGGCAAGATCGTTCTCGTGAACTGAGAACGCCGCGGCACCTCGGAGGTGCCGCGGCGCTGTGCGCAGTGGAGCAGTTACCCGCGCGTCAGGGTGAGGCCGTAACGCGACAGGATCGGGTTGACCGGCTGGAAGTAGGTCGTGCCGCCGGACGAGCAGTTGCCCGAACCACCGGAGGTCACGCCCTGGGCCTGGCTGTAGTTCGTGCCCGCGACCCACGAACCACCCGAGTCACCGGGCTCCGCGCAGGCGTTCGTGCGGGTCAGGCTGCGCACGGTGCCCTGCGGGTAGCTCACCGACTGGTTCTTGGCCTGGACGGTGCCGCAGCGCCAGCCCGTGGTGGAGCCGGACCGGCAGATCGCCGCGCCGACCGCCGCCTCGCTGGAGCCCGTGATCGTCACGTTCGAGCCGTTGTAGCGGTTGACCAGCGGACGCGGGGTCCAGTTGGAGTTCGTGCGCACCCAGGCGTAGTCGTTGCCGGGGAACGTCGAGCCCGCGAACGAGCCGGCCGCGACGCGGTTGGAGCCCTGGACGGCCGTGCCCGTGGTGCCGCAGTGGCCCGCGGTCACGAAGCCGCCGGTGACGGAGAAGCCGAGCGAGCAGCGTCCGCCACCCATGTAGATGGCGTCACCGCCGCGCAGGTCGTAGAGCGGCGTCGGGTTCTCGGTGACCTCCTCGACCGTCACGGCCGAACCGATGGACTTCGCGGTGGCGATGAACTTGTCCGCCGCGGCGTCCCGGGTGTTCTTGTTGACCTCGACGACGACGGAGTTCGACTTCTCGTCGACCCGCCAGCTCGTGATGGCCGAAGGGGCGCTCATGAGGTCGAGGACCGACTTCGTCCCGTTGAGCTGGCTCAGCGAGTTCGGCACGACCTTCGTGTCCGCGCCGGTCACGGAGAGTCCCGACTTGGTCACGGCGACGGTCAGTCTGCCGCTCGCCTGGTCGATCCACGCTCCGCCGAACGCGTCGCCCAGAGAGGCCTTCGCCTGCTCCGCGGCTTCGCCCGCTTTCTGGTCGGACGCCAACCGGACGCGTGCCTGGTCAGCGTTCAGGCCCAAATCGCGTTGCATCGCTTGGAGCAATTCGGCCGGGTAGCTCTCCGTGTCGGAACCGGTTGGGGCGACTGGTGCAGCAGGGGCGCCAAACGCCGGTACGCTGAGAGCAGTCACGACTCCGGTGGCGAGCAACACGGCACCGGTAACACGGGCCGCACTCGTGCGGTTCATCAGACGTCTCCCTCACTTTCGGGTGCAGGGGAACCCGAGAGATCGGTTGCAGGGACCTCTCTCGGGGGCTCTAGGGGGACGGGTGGTGGGGCGGCGGCAGGGGTCGCCCCACCCCTCCCAATCCCGTCCGTGGTGGTGCCGATCCGAGGGCGCCGCGCTCAAGTGGTGCTTCCACGAGCCTCATCGCGCCCTCCCTCTGTCTCATTTGGGCCTAAAACTTCGCCCGTTCGAGTGAAGTTTCCGAACTTCCGGCTATGACGCTCAACCCCGTTCGTGGTCGAAGTGTGTCACAGCTCACGACAGATCAACTCCGTTGCGTAGCAATTGACAGTTAACTGTCGCTCAACGTAGTGAAGTGATCACCGAATGGGACCGGAAGTAGACGAAGGCCCCGAACCCCCTCCCCGGCCGGAGCGGCTCGAGCAACGACGAGGGTGGCGGTGTCGCCGTGGCGCTGCCGGACGATGACGGACCGGCGGCACCCCGGAACTCCGGCAACGATTGCCCGCCAGCACTTCCGCTCCCCCGACCGCCGGCGGCACCCGACACCGGCCGCTGTCACCCGTAGGACGTTGGGCACAGTTCACGGGTTCTGGCCTGGTGACGGGCATCATCGACGGCATGCGCCTGGTGACACTCGAAGACGTCCGGACGGCTGCCGCCGCGATCGCCCCGCACGTCGTCCGCACTCCCCTGCTGACCTTCGACTCCGGTCTGATGATCAAGCCCGAGTGCCTGCAACCGATCGGCGCCTTCAAGCAGCGCGGCGCCGTGAACGCGTTGTCCCGCATCCCTTCCGGGGAACGCGCCCGCGGTGTCGTCGCGTACTCGAGCGGCAACCACGCGCAAGCGGTCGCCTACGCCGCCAAGACCCTCGGCATCCCCGCGGCGATCGTGGTGCCGGAGAACACACCGCAGATCAAGATCGACGCGACGCGGGCGCACGGCGCCGAGGTGTTCGTCGTCGGCATCACCGAGCGCGAGTCGCGCGCCGCCGAGCTCGTCGAGGAGCGCGGGGCGGCGCTCATCCCGCCGTTCGACCACTTCGACGTCATCGCGGGCCAGGGCACCGTGGGCCTCGAGATCGCCGAGGACTTCCCCGACGTGGCAACGGTTCTGGTGCCGGTGAGCGGCGGCGGGCTGATCGCGGGCGTCGCGACGGCGATCAAGGCGCTGCGCCCGGAGGTCCGCGTGATCGGTGTCGAGCCGGAGCTGGCCGGGGACGCCACGGCGTCGTTCGCCGCCGGCGAGCTCGTGCGCTGGGACGCCCACGACCGCGCCCGCACCTCCGCGGACGGCCTGCGCGCCGAGCCGTCGGAACTGACCTGGTCGCACATCCGCGAGTACGTGGACGACTTCGTCACGGTCTCCGAGGAGGAGATCCGCGACGCCGTGAAGCAGATCGCCCTCCGCACGCGGGTGGTGGCCGAACCGAGCGGCGCCGTGCCCGTGGCCGCGTACCTGAACCGCGATCTGCTCAGCGGCCCGACCGTCGCGGTGGTCTCCGGGGGCAACATCGAGCCGTCCCTGCTGGCGTCGATCCTCGGATGATCACGTTGTCAGAAGTCCGCTCGGCGGCGGCGGTGATCGCACCCCACGTGGTGCGCACGCCGCTGCTGCCGTTCGGTCCTGGATGGATCAAGCCGGAGAACCTCCAGCCGGTCGGCGCGTTCAAGCTGCGCGGCGCGTTGAACGCGTTGGCGCGGCTGGAGAACCGCGCCGGGGGCGTGGTCGCGTACTCCAGCGGCAACCACGCCCAGGCCGTGGCGTTCGCGGCCCGGCTGCACGGCGTTCCCGCCGCGATCGTGATGCCGGACAACACCCCGGCGGTGAAGGTCGAGGCCACGAAAGCCCTGGGAGCGGAGGTCTTCATCGTCGGCATCACCGAACGCGTCGAACGCGCGGAGGCGCTGGTCGCCGAACGGGACGCGGCGCTCATCCCGCCGTTCGACCACCCCGACGTCATCGCCGGTCAGGGCACGATCGGCCTGGAGGTGCTCGAGGACCTCCCGGACGTCGACGCCGTCGTGGTGCCGATGTCGGGCGGCGGCCTGATCTCCGGTGTCGCCACGGCGGTCAAGTCGCTGCGCCCGGACGTCCGGGTGGTCGGCGCGGAACCCGCGCTGGCGGCGGACATCGCGGAATCGCTCACCACGGGCGAACTGGTGCGCTGGGACCCCTTCCGGCGCGCTCAGACGGCCGCTGACGCACTGCGGGACGAACCGTCGGCACTCACCTGGTCCCACATCGCGAAGTACGTGGACGACGTCGTCACGGTGTCGGAAGAGGAGATCTTCGCGGCCATGACCGCACTCGTCCGCGAGGCGCGGCTGGTCACCGAGCCGAGCGGGGCCGTCGCGGTCGCGGCGCAGGCCAGGCTGGGGACCGGCGTCGCCGTCGTCTCCGGCGGCAACGTCGACCCCGCGCTACTGGTGCGCCTTCTCGCCTGACCTGATGTGCGTCGGCGGGCCCTCCACGCCGCAGTGCAAGCACTCGCCGGGGTGCGGCGCCTCGTCCTGCTCCGGCGCGGCGGCCAGCACGCGGTTGTCCACTCCGAACGCCAGCAGGCCTCCGGCGACCGCCGCGACCGCGCACAGCACGAGCGCCATCCGCCAGCCCGCGGTCATGACCGACGGGTTCGCGTAGTCGTCGCCCACGAGTCCCACCGCGGCGGGCAGCACGGCCGTGGCCAGCAGGCTTCCGGTGCGCGCCACCGCGTTGTTCACCCCGGACGCCACGCCCGCGTGGTGGTCGGGCGCCGAGGCCAGCACGGTCGCGGTCACCGGGGCGACCACGGCGGCGAGCCCGACGGCGAAGACGAGGATGCCGGGCAGCACCCCGGTGAGGTACGAGCTGCCGGGAACGGCGTTGCGCAGCAACACCATCCCCAGCCCGATGAGGATCGGGCCGACGACGAGCTGCACGCGCGGCCCGTAGCGCTGCGCGAGCCGGCCGGAGGTCGAGGACGCCAGCAGCATCACGATCGTGAGCGGCACGCTGGCCAGGCCGGACGCGGTCGGCGAGTACCCGAGCGAGATCTGCAGCTGGAGCACGAGCAGCACCATCACGCCGCCGAGCGCCGCGTAGACGAGGAACGTCAGGACGTTGGACAGCAGGAACGTCCGGTTCGCGAAGAGCTGCGGCGGGACGAGCGGGTCGGCGGAGCGCCGCTGCACCAGGCCGAACGCGATCATCGCGGCCAGCCCGGCCGCCGCCACGACGTACGACTGCTCGACCAGCCCGCCCGTCAGCAGCGCGAGCCCCAGGGCTCCCACCAGCGCGGACGCGTAGTTGGGGTGGCCCGCGGACTCGTCGCGCGACTCCGGCACGAACTTCAGCGCCAGCACCACGCAGGCCGCCGCGACCGGCAGGTTCACCAGGAACGCGAGCCGCCACGACCAGGCCTCGACCAGCAGGCCGCCGACCAGCGGCCCGATGGCCGTGGCCACGCCGGACAGCCCGGACCAGGCGCCGATCGCGCGGGACCGGTCCTCGCGGTTGAACGACGACTGCAGGATCGCGAGGGCACCCGGCGTCAGCAGCGCGGCGCCGACGCCCTGCAGCACACGGGCCACGACCAGCACCGGGACGTCCCACGCGGCGCCGCACAGCAGCGAGGCGACGCCGAACCAGATCACGCCGGCGACGTAGACGCGCCGCCGGCCGAACCGGTCGCCGAGCGAGCCGGCGACGAGGATCAGCGAGGCCAGCGCGAGCAGGTACCCGTTGAGGATCCACTGCAGGTCGGTGACCGACGCGCCGAACTCCGCGCCGATCCGCGGCAGGGCCACGTTGACGATCGTGCCGTCGAGCATGGCCATGCCGGAACCGAGGATCGTGGTGGCCAGCACCGCGCGGGCGCGCGGTGTGCCCCACGCGATCAAGACGGCCTGTTCAGGGTGGCGACGAACTTGTAGCGGTCACCGCGGTAGACCGAGCGCACCCATTCGATCGGGTTGCCCTCGGTGTCGAACGAGTGCCGCGACAGCAGCAGCATGGGCAGGCCGATGTCGGCGCCGAGCAGCTCCGCCTCCTCCGGGGAGGCGAGCGCGGTCTCGATGGTCTCCTCGGCGTGGCCCATCTCGACGCCGAACCGCTCGGACAGCACCTGGTACAGCGAGGCGCCGGGCGCCAGGTACCGGCGCAGGCCGCGGAACCGGCCGAGCGCGAGGTGGGTCGTCTCGATCGCCATCGGCTCGTTGTCCGCGAGGCGCAGGCGGTGCAGGCGCAGCACCTTCGCACCGGGACGCACGCCCAGGTAGCGGGCGAGCTCGGCCTCCGCGGGCATCTCGGAGGCCTCGATGAGCTTGGACGACGGCACGCGGCCCTGGGCGCGCATGTCCTCCGTGTACGAGGACAGCTGCAACCTCTGGGCGACCTTGGGTTCGGCCGCGAAGGTGCCCTTGCCCTGCACGCGGAGCAGCCGGCCCTCGACCGTCAGCTCGGCGAGCGCCTGGCGAACGGTCGTCCTGGAGACGTCGAACTCCGCGGCGAGCGACCGTTCCGTGGGGATGGGCGAGCCCGGTGGCAGCGCCCTCAGCAGGTCGAGCAGGTGCCGCTTGAGACCCCAGTACTTGGGTTCGCGTTGCGCACGCGTCCTGGCGTCCACGCCCGTTGCAGGCGTCGTCTCCAGCATGGCCCCTCCTCGCACTCCACATCACGCACCACAAGGATGCCTTGTCCACGCCGGTTCGCGCGTGCGAACCCCCGCCAATCGGCACAAAAAAGGTCCGAGGACTCCGCAACGCTTTGGCAACGCGCTTGACAGGACCGGTGACGCAGCACACGCTGTTCCGCATTGGTCTACACCACTTGGACGTTCCGGCGAGGGCCGGGCTTGGTGAAAGGGCGCGACTGTGAAGGGCTGGAAAGGACTCGCTGCTGGTGCCGCCGCACTGGCAGTGGCCGTGTCCGGATGTGGCACGAGCACGAACAGCGGTGGCAGCACGGAGACCAAAGAGATCACCGTGTGGCTCATGGACGGCTCCGCGCCGACGACCCTGACCGACGCCTTGAACAAGGAGTTCGAGAGCGCGAACGGCATCAAGGTCAAGTACGAGGTCCAGAAGTGGACCGGCATCCAGGAGAAGCTGACCACGGCTCTGGCCAGCAGCACGCCCCCGGACGTGATCGAGCTCGGCAACACCCAGACCGCGAGCTTCGCGGACCAGGGCACGCTCGCCGACGTCACCGCGGACGCGAGCCAGTTCAACGGCGGCGAGTGGCTCGGCGGTCTCAAGGACTCGCTGACGCTCAACGGCAAGCAGTACGGCGTGCCGTTCTACGCGGCCAACCGCACCGTCATCTACCGCACCGACCTGCTGCAGGCCGCGGGCGTCGCGCAGCCGCCGACCTCGCGCGCCGAGTGGCTCGACGCGATCAACAAGCTCAAGGCCGCCAACGCCTCCAACCCGGACTTCCAGGCCCTGTACCTGCCCGGCCAGTCCTGGTACTTCCTGCTCTCGCTCATCTGGGACGAGGGCGGCGACATCGCCAAGCAGGACGGCGGCAAGTGGACCGGCACGCTCGACACCCCGCAGGCGAAGGCGGGCTTCGAGGCCTACAAGGCGCTGTACGACGCCTCGGCCGCCAAGAAGGTCCCCGCTGACATCGACGAGGCGAAGCCCCAGCAGATGGAGGTCTTCGGCACGGGCAACGTCGGCATGATGGTCGGCCTCCCGTGGGAGCTCGCCGGCGCCATCAAGGCGAAGGCGGACCTGAAGGACAAGACCTCGGCGTTCCCGATCCCGTCGAAGAAGGCCGGCTCGGCCGCGCCCGTCTTCCTCGGTGGCTCGAACCTGTCGATCCCGGCCTCCAGCAAGAACGCGGACGCCGCGAAGAAGTACCTCGCGCTGCTGTCGTCCAAGAAGTACCAGGACCAGCTCGCCGAGGGTGGCGCTGTGCCCGGCACCTCGAAGGACACCGCGAAGCTCGCCACCAACGCGATCGGCAAGGCCATGGCGGACTCGTCCCCCAACGGCAAGGTCACCCCGGTGACCCCGAAGTGGGCGGCCGTCGAGGCCGGGCAGAACCCGCTGAAG
>NZ_JBHXCW010000293.1:0-8618 GCF_042725365.1 Lentzea sp. NPDC060358
GCATCACCTGTACTCGCGAACCACCATGGCGGAGTTGTAGCCGCCCTTGCCGCGCCCGAGCACCAGCGCGGCCTTGATCTTGCCGTGCCGCGCCTCGTTCATCACGAGGTCGAGCTCGTACTCCGGCACCAGGTTCTCGACGTTGATGGTCGGCGGGATCGCGCTCCAGTAGATGGAGAGGATCGCCGACGCCACGTCGAGGGACCCGCCACCGGCGAAGAGGCGGCCCGTCATGGTCTTCGGGGCCGTCACCGGCACGCCGTACGGCCCGAAGATGGCCTTGATCGCGTCGGCCTCGGCCTTGTCGAGCTCCGGGATGCCCGCCGCGTCGGCGAACACCACGTCGATCTCCGAGGCGTCCATGCCGGCGTCGCGCAGGGCGAGCTCGGCCGCGCGCTTGAGGCCCGGCTCCCGCGACGGCATCTTCGAGTCGAACGTCGAGGCGTACCCGACGATCTCGCCGTAAATGCGCGTCCCCGGCCGTCCCGCCGCCGACTCCGGCGTCTCGACGACCATGATCGCGCCGCCCTCGCCCGCGACGTACCCGGAGGCGTCGCGGTCGAACGGCAGGTAGGCGCGCTTCGGGTTGTTGTTGCGCGACAGGCACCCCGAGGCCTGGTGGGCGACCCACGCCCACGGGCACAGCGAGGAGTCCATGCCGCCGGTGAGGGCGAGCTGGACGCCCTTGCGCAGCTGGCGCCGGGCGTGGCCGATGGAGTCGATGCCGCCGGCCTGCTCGGACACCACCACCGCGCCGGGACCGCGCGTGCCGTGGCGGATGGAGATCTGGCCCGTGTTGACCGCGTAGAACCACGCGAACGACTGGTACGCCGAGACGTACTCCGGGCCCTGGTGCCACAGCTTCTGCAGCTCGCGCTGGCCGAACTCGTACCCGCCCGCCGTCGCCGCGGTGATGACCGCGATGTCGGTGTCGGGGATGTCGTTCGGCTGCACACCCGCGCCGCGCAGCGCCCAGTCCGTGCCCACCAGCGTCAACCGCGTCATGTGGTCCGTCTGCGGCAGCAGCCGGCCCTGCAGGTGCCGGCCTGCCTCGAAGCCCGGCACCTCACCGGCGATCTTCGCCCAGTAGTTGGCGCTGTCGAACCGGGTGATCGGCCTGATCGCCGCCTCCCCGTGCAGGGTCGCCCGCCAGTACGCGGTCGGCCCCAAACCGTTCGGCGACGCGATGCCGATTCCCGTCACCACCGCCCGAGTCACCGGCCTGCCCCTTCCACCTTCTTGAGCACCATGGCGCTCTGGAATCCACCGAAACCACTGCCCACGGTGAGGACCGTGTTGACCTTCTTCTCGCGCGCGACCAGCGGCGTGTAGTCGAGGTCGCACTCGGGGTCGGGCTCGTGCAGGTTCGCCGTCGGCGGGATGAGGTCCTGCTCGAACGCCAGCAGCGAGCCGACGATCTCGAGGGACCCGATCGCGCCCAGCGAGTGCCCGATCATCGACTTGAAGCCGGAGACCGGGGTCTTGTAGGCGTGCGCACCGAGCGAGCGCTTGAAGGCGGCCGTCTCGTGCAGGTCGTTCTGCTTGGTGCCCGACCCGTGCGCGTTGATGTAGCCGACGTCCGTGGCGTCCGCACGCGCCTGCTTCAGCGCGATGTTGATGGCGTCGGACATCTCGATGCCCTCGGGGTGCAGGCCCGTCATGTGGTAGGCGTTGCACCGCGAGGCGAAGCCGCCGATCTCACCGTAGATGTGGGCGCCGCGGGCACGGGCGTGCTCCAGCTCCTCCAGCACGATGATCGCGCAGCCCTCGCCGAGCACCAGGCCGTCGCGGGTCTTGTCGAACGGCCGGCACGCGGTGGTGGGGTCGTCGTTGCGGGTGCTCGACGCGCGGATCACATCGAAGCACACCACGGTGATCGGGGAGAGCGGGGCCTCGGTGCCGCCGGTGACGACGACGTCCGCGGAGCCCTCCATGATCAGCTCGGCCGCGTAGCCCACCGAGTCGAGACCGGAGGTGCAGCCCGTGGAGACCACGGAGACCGGCCCCTCGGCGCCGACCGTCCACGCCAGCTCCGTCGCCATCGAGGACGGCGTGAAGTAGTCGTAGAGGTGCGGGACGGCGTAGGAGGCGTCGACCTCCCAGTACTTGCCCCGGTCGGAGCCGACGATGAACTCGCGCTCCAGCGAGGTCGTGCAGCCGACCGCGGTGCCGAGCGAGACACCGATGCGGCCGGGGTCGAGCTGGTCGAACTCGATGCCCGAGTCGGACATGGCCTCACGGCCGGCGACCACCGCGAACTGCGCGGCACGGTCGAGCCGGCGGATCTCCTGCGGAGTGAGACCTTCGCGCACTGGGTCGAAATCTGCTTCTCCCGCCATGCGGGAGCGGTACGGAGACGCGTCGAAGTGCGTGATGTTGCGAGTCGCCGTACGCCCTTCGGACAGCAGTTTCCAATACGCCTTCGTTCCGATGCCACCAGGTGCGACCACGCCCACCCCGGTGATGACGGCGCGACGACTCATCGGACACCTCCAATCGCCTTCTGTGCGGACACGGTCTGCTCCAATCTCGGACAGGGCACGGGAGCGATACCTGTCTCTGCCGAATGAACCGATGGTGGAACGACTCGATCGAGGCCACCTCGAACGACGGCGTAGGACCCCTGTACGAGGCCCGCCCCCGCGTCGGCCGCGAGCAGCTGCTTCGCCGCCGCGCCACCGTCGTCGTGACAACCGAAACCAAGGGGCACACCGGTTTCCGCGACCGCCTCGACGATCTCGCCGATCTGGTCGGGCCACAGCTTGCCCGCTGTGTCGTGCAGCAGGACGGTCTCCGCCCCTGCCTCCGCGGCCGTGAGGACGACCTCCAGAGCGTGCTCGGGGTCGGCCAGCCAGCCGTCGAAGAAGTCCCGCGCCTCGACGACCACGCGTCTCTCGGCGCGCACGAGGTGCCGCACGGCTTCCCGCAGGACCGAGAAGCCGTGCTCCTGGACGATCACCGCCACCGCGGGCGTCTCCGCGGCGAGCAGTGCGGGGAGGTCCTCGGGACCTCCCGAAGCGATGAGGGTGGTGACCCTCAGCCGGAGCTCGTTCGCCGCCCTGCCGAAGAAACTCCGGGAGTGGGAGGTCCCGCTGGGCCGTCCCCCATCGACGAACGCGACGCCGAGCGCGTCGAGGCGCCGCGCCGCGACCAGCCTGTCCGAGATGGACAGACCGGTGCGGCGCAGCGAGATGTCGTAGAGCTTCATCCGCAACCCCTCGCGCTTCCCGTCAGAACCCCGACAGCAGTACGCGTGAGGCCTCGATCTCGTAGGCGCAGGGAGCGACGTCCGAGGACGGGCACCCCTTGCGCTCGTGGTCGACCGCGGCCTTCTCCAGGTACATGGACACGACGTAGAGCCCGTTGCGGCTTGCAGCGCGTGCTGCGGCGGTGAGCAAATCCGCGCCACTCAACCCCATCGCTTCACCTCTTATCCGTTCTCGGCGAATTCCTTCGCGTGCCGGAGCGTCGTGAGGCTGTTCGTGCCCAGTGCGTGGCGGATGAGCTCACGAGCGCGCTCGATCGTCCCGTCGGCGCCCAGCACCTGCGGGACCACCTCCGGCCGGATGACGACCGTGTGGTGCGAGGTCGCCTCGATGCCGGCCTCGATGCCGTCGCCGATGTCCCGGAACGTCCACCGGCCGACGTGCGCGGCCATGATCGGCGGCGTGTGCGTCTGCTTGTAGACGATGCCGTCGTACGGGGTGCAGACCCGCACCGAGTGCGTGGTGTGGATCGACCCGTCCGGGCTGCGGGTGTCCATCTCCATGGACTGCACCCCGGTGACGGCCTCCTGCAGGTCCAGCCGTGCCACGTGCGGCAGCCGCTGCGGCCACAGGTCGGACCGGTACAGGAACTCGTAGACGTCCTTGCGGCTCGCGTGGATCGTGGTGCTGTCGGAGAACGACAGCACCAGCTTGTCGTAGTCGTCGCCGTACTCGGCCGCCTTCTTCAGGGAGGCCAGCTCGGCGTCGCTGTTGTTGTTGACCGCGTTCAGGATGAGGTCGACGGCCTCCGGCTGCGCCGCGGTGAAGTGGTGGAGCAGATCGACCCGTGTCGCCGAGTCGGCGATCGGGACGATCCGCCACTCCCCACCCATGCTCTTCACCGGTGCGGCGGAGCGCTCCTGCTCGAAGGAGATGTGCAGGTTCGCCGGGTCGAGCTCGCGACGGGACGTCCACGTGCGCACGTCACCGTTGGCGAACGCGTGCAGCCGCAACCGCTCCGTCGAGCCGTCCCGTTCGAAGACCTCGGCGTGCACCGTGGGTCCGAAGATGTACGGCCAGGTCGTCACGTCCGCGACCAGGTCGTACACCACCTTGGCGGGAGCCCCGATCATGACCGTGTGCGTGGTGGTGTGCGTCATGGAAAGTCTCCGTTCCCGAGTCGCCGGCGTCAGGCCGCGATCTGTCCGTTGACCTTGTCCAGCAACTGACGCGGCGTCTCGATGTACGCCATCTCGTCATCCGCGACGGACGCCCCGGTCTTGCGCTTGATCAGCGCGACCGTCTCCAGCAGGGCGAGGGAGTCGAAGCCCAGCTCGAGGAACGGGATGTCGAGAATGTCCTGGCCCGGCTTGAACGAGTCGTCGTCGCCCGCGGCCTCGTTGAGGATCTCCTTGAGGCCCTCGATGGTCAGTGCGCTCACGGCTAGCTTCCTTTCCTCCAGCGGGCGAGTTCTCGCGCGCCCACGACTGAGGTTGCCAGCGCACACCTGTAAGCCACTGGAGGGTTCCTCGAAGAAACCGTTGCGGCGCAAAGCAAAACGGCCCCCACCACAGTGTGGTGGGGGCCGCTGGAGCCGAACTCAGGCGAGAAGCCGTTGCAACTGCCGGGTTTCCGCGCTGTCGAGCCGCGGGTCGGACGTGAGGATGGCGTGCTGCAGCGCCTGCAGGCGCGACGACGGCTCGACGCCGAGCTCCTCGATGAGCGTGTTGCGCAACGCCTTGAACGCGTCGAGCGCCTGCCACTGCCGGCCCGCGCGGAAGAGCGAGACCATGTACTGCGCGCACAGGTTCTCGTTCATCGGGTTCTGCACGGTCAGCACGGACAGCTCGCTGAGCAGGGCCTTGTGCTTGCCCATCCGCAGCTCGGCGTCGATGCGCGCCTCGAGCAGGCCGAGCCGGGCCTCCTCCAGGCGCACGACCTCGATGCCGAGCGGCATTCCCGGTCGCACGTCCACGACGGCGGGACCGCGCCACATGTCGAGCGCCTGGCGCAGCAGCCGCGCCGCCGAGGCGTGGTCCTCGACGTCGCTCGCCTGCTGGCCGGCGCGGCCGAGGCGTTCGAACTCGTGCACGTCGACGGCCTCCGGCGGCACGTCGAGGAGGTAGCCGCCGTAGCGGGTGACCAGCACTTCCTTGGCACCGGCGGCGCCGGCGGACGACAGCGCGTCACCGATGAGCTTGCGCAGCTGCAGGATGTAGGTCTGCAGCGTGGTGCGGGCGCTGCGCGGCGGCCGGTCGCCCCACAGCTCCTCGATCAGCGTGGGAACGGACACGACCTGTCCGGAGTGCAGTGCGAGCAGCGCCAGGATCTGCCGCGGCTTGGCCGCGGTGGGCGTCACCGAGCGACCGTTCACCTTGGCCTCGACCGGCCCCAGGACCTTGATCTGCATCGCGACCCCTCCTTCGATTCCGAGCACGTCATTAGTCTGCTCGGACCAACGGGGCGGCGTTAGTGCACAGGCCATCGATGTCAGGTGAGTTCTGCCCGTGCCGGGTATGAAAACTTCATACCGGGGCGCATTAGCCGGTAACTACCGGGCCATTAGCGCAGGTCCGCATGATTACCCACATCAACCCCGGCTCAAACATCGGAGTCACGAAATGTCCGGTACGACGGTGCAGCACCTGACCTCGGTCCCCACGATCTCGGACGACGCCGACGACATGAAGATCTACCAGTTCGACCGTGAGGCGTCGATGGACTGGTGGTGGATCTACAACACGGGCACCTGCTCGCCCGGCAGCGAGTACCAGGCGCTCGACGAGGTCCTCGCGGCATGAGACGGGACACGGCGGAACCGGGCTGGCACCGCATCGGGTTCAAACGCCACCTCCGGCCGCAGATCGTGCAGGGAGAAGCTGTCTACCTGTTCGGCGACTCGGGGGTCACGGCCATCGCCGGCACCCACGTCGAGACACTGGCCCCGTTGCTCGACGGCACCCGCGACCTCGCCGGGCTGCTGCGCGACGTTCCCGCCGACCTGACCGCCGACACGGTGGCCCGCATGCTCACGCGGCTCGCCGCGGCGGGCCTGATCGGCAGGCGCGGCACGGAGGACGGCTCCGCGGCGGCGGAGGCCTCGCTCGCGTACTGGGACGCGGCGGGTCTCGACCCCTCGGACGCGGCGGAGGCGACGACGACGTCGCTCGTGTCCGTGGTCGCCATCGGTGACACAGATCGAGAAGCAGTAGCAGAAGCATTGCGGCACAACGGACTGACGGTCACCTCGGGGAGGGCTGACCTGACGGTCGTGGCGTGTGCCGACTACCTCTCCCCCGAGCTCCGCGACATCGACGACGCGCACCGCGCGGCCGGCACCCCCTGGTTGCTGGTCAAGCCCGTGGGCGCGCAGGTGTCCGTGGGGCCCTTCCTCCTCCCCGGCGACGACGGCCCCTGCTGGCGCTGTCTCGCCACCCGCCTCTCGGTGAACCGGAAGGCGGAGGCGCACGTCCGGGCGCGCTGCGGGCAACGGGGCCCGGCGCCGCGCCCCGCCACCGGACTGCCGTCGCTGCGGGCGATGGCGCTGGAGATCGCCTCGGTCGAGGCCGCGAAGTGGCTGGCGGGACTCCGCCACGGGACGCAGTCCTCGATCTGGAACTACGACAGCATCACCATGAAGGTCACCCAGCACGAGGTGCGGCGCCGTCCGCAGTGCCCCGGCTGCGGCGACCCCCGCATTGTCGCGCGCAGGGCGTTCGAGCCGGTCGAACTCACGAGTCGCGTGAAGCGCTCCTGCGACGGCGGCGGCCACCGGTCGTCGCCGCCGCAGGAGGTGCTCGACACCTACCGCCACCTGGTCGGACCGGTCACCGGCGTGGTGCCGGAGATCCGCCGCACCGACCGCGGACCGGCCTTCTTCAACTCCTACGTGTCCGGGACGAACCTCGCGGCCGCGGGGGAGGGCGTCGAGGGACTGCGCTCGGCGCTGCGGGCCGACACCGGCGGCAAGGGCGTGACGCCGCTCGACGCCGAGGTCGGCGCCCTGTGCGAGGCCGTGGAACGGCGCAGCTGCGCCTACTTCGGCGAGGAGGCGCGGGTGAGCGCCAGCTACACCTCGCTCGGCGACCGCGCGATCCACCCCGACTCCGTGCAGCTGCACCACCCGCGCCAGTACGCCGGCCGCGCCGCGTGGAACGCGCAGCACGCCGCGTTCCAGCACGTCACCGCGCCGTTCGACGACGACGAGGTGATGGACTGGACGCCGCTGTGGTCGCTCACCGAGCAGCGTCACAAGTTCCTGCCCACCGGGATGTGCTACTTCGGCGCCCCCTGCCCGCCGAGCGTCACGTCCGACTCCAACGGCTGCGCCGCCGGCAGCAGCCTCGAAGACGCTGTGCTGCAAGGACTCCTGGAGCTCATCGAGCGGGACGCCGTCGGCATCTGGTGGTACAACCGCACACCGGTGCCGGGCGTGGACCTCGACTCGTTCCGCGACTCGTGGGTCGACGAGCTCCGCGCGGTGCACGCGGGCATCGGGCGCGAGGTGTGGCTGCTCGACGTCACGTCCGACCTCGGCGTACCGGTGATGGTCGCGGTCTCGCGGCGCACCGGTGGCGACCGCGAGGACATCATGTTCGGCTGCGGCGCCCACCTCGACCCGCGGATCGCGGCCCGCCGCGCGCTCACCGAGCTGAACCAGTGCATGCCGGCCGTGTGCGACCCGGTCGACCTGTCGAAGTTCGACGTGGACCTGAGGCGCTGGGTCGAGACCGCCACGCTCGCGGGCAACCCCTGGCTGGCGCCGGACCCGTCCGTGCCCGCGCACGACGCGGACCACCACCGGCACGTCCACCGGGCGGACCTGACCGACGACATCGGGGCGTTGCGGGACGTGCTGGAGGCCAAGGGCATGGAGGTCCTGGTGCTCGACCAGACCAGGCCCGACATCGGGCTCCCGGTCGTGCGGGTGGTCGTGCCGGGGCTGCGGCACTTCTGGTCGAGACTCGCTCAAGGGAGGCTCTACGACGTGCCGGTACAACTGGGTCGGCTGGCACAGCCCCGCAGCTACGACGAGATGAACCCCGTCCCACTGTTCCTGTAACTACCAGAGCGGAGTCGCCGTGGTGCCCACCCAGTCGCACGTCCCGACCGGCCGCCCGTTGTGGTCGCTGCTGGAGGACGCCTTCGTGGACGACGGCGGCGACAGCATCACCGTGCACGGCAGATGGGGTGCCATCGAGATCGCGGACACGAGCCCGCTCGTGCGCGAGGCCCTGCAGCGGATGAGCCTGGGGCCGGTGGCGCTCGAGAACATCTCGGCCCTGCACGAGAACTTCGTCCGCTGGAAGAGCGGGTCCGGGCCGTGCCTCATCTGGCGCAAGCTGAAGAACACCCTGGACCAGCTCGGCGGCTGCCTCGTGCCGTCGCTGGGCCTCAACGACGGCGCGGGCC
>NZ_JBHXCW010000294.1:0-8561 GCF_042725365.1 Lentzea sp. NPDC060358
GGGTAGCACCTCGCACCCGAAGTCAAGCCCCAATCGCCGAAACACGGGTGGGTTCACCGGCTCTGGTCGGCGTCAGGGGTGACTGCTCGCCTTCGGCGTCGCTTGGAAGTGCGGGGGTCTGTTCGGCTCGCTTCGCATCGCCCTTGGTGGGGTGCCTCGGCTTCGCCGTTGGCCGGCCCGGCTTGGGTGCCTCGGCTTTGCCGTTGGCCGGCCCGGCCCCTGTCAGCCCTGCCTCAGCCGCCCTGCCCCCCGGCGCCCTGCCACTGTCAGCCCTGCTCCGCCCGCCGCGCTCCGCTTCGCCGCCACCCTTCGCCCGGCCCACCTCGCGCTCACCCCGCCCGCAGCCTCCCGGAGCGACCCCGCTCACTCCGCGTGGCCGCAACCCTCCCCGCCCGCCGTGCGTCCCTCAGGCTGACGAAGTGTCCGGATTCCACACCGGCATACTGGGTTTTCGGCAACGGCTAGCTACGAGGTGCGATTTCACGTGTGCGGAGTGCTCGGACTCATCTGTTCCACCGAAGCCGCGGCGGCCAACGCGCGTGGTTCAGTGGCCGCAGCACTGCGCTGCCAGCGCCACCGCGGGCCGGACGAGCAGGACACCTGGGCCGATGCCGAGGTGGTGTACGGGTTCAACCGCCTCGGGTTCATCGACCTGGACCACTCGCACCAGCCGCTGGTGTGGGGGCCGCCGGAGAACCCGACCCGGTACACGCTGAACTTCAACGGCGAGATCTACAACTACAAGGAGCTGCGGGCCGAGCTGGCCATGCACTTCGGGGCGCAGTTCAAGACCAAGGGTGACGGCGAGTCCATCGTCGCCGGCTACCACTACCTCGGGGCCGACTGGGTCAAGAAGCTGCGCGGCATGTTCGCCTTCATGATCTGGGACGCGCAGGAGCGGGTCGTCTTCGGCGCGCGCGACCCGTTCGGGATCAAGCCGCTGTACTGGGCGTCCGGGCCCGGCGGCGTGGCGTTCTCGTCGGAGAAGAAGAGCCTCCTGCAGCTCACCGGGGTCCTGGGGATCAGCCAGGAGCTCGACCGGACGGCGTTGCAGCACTACCTGGTGCTGCAGTACGTGCCGGAGCCCGAGTCGCTGCACAAGGCGATCCGGCGGGTCGAGTCCGGGACGTCGTTCAAGGTCAGCCCCGGTGGGCAGGTGCTGTTCAACCGGTACTTCAAGCCCGTGTTCACGCCGCGGCCGGTGCACAGCGACTTCGAGGCCGAGGCGCTGCACGAGCGGATCGCCGAGGTCATGCGCGACTCGGTGTCGAAGCACATGATCTCCGACCCGGACGTCACGGTCGGGGCGTTCCTGTCCGGCGGCATCGACTCCACGGCCACGGCCACGCTCGCCAAGCTGCACAACCCCAACCTCATCGCGTTCACCAGCGGGTTCGACCGGCAGGGGTACTCCGAGGTGGACGTGGCGGCCGAGACCGCGGCGGCCATCGGGGTGCGGCACGTCGTCCGGACCGTGTCGCCGGACGAGATGATGGAGGAGCTGCCGCTCATCCTCTGGTACCTCGACGACCCGGTGGCGGACCCGGCACTGGTGCCGCTGTACTTCATCGCCAAGGAGGCGCGGAAGTACGTCAAGGCCGTGCTGTCCGGTGAGGGCGCGGACGAGCTGTTCGGCGGGTACGTGATCTACCACGAGCCGCTGTCGCTGTCGCCGTTCGAGAAGGTGCCCGGTGGCGTGCGCAAGCTGATGGGCGCGGTGTCCAAGAGCATCCCCGAGGGCGTGCGGGGCAAGGACCTGCTGCGCCGCGGGTCGCTCAAGCTCGAGGAGCGCTACTACGGCAACGCGCGCAACTTCAGCGACGCGCAGGTGCGGGCCGTGTTCCCCGGCTACGTCGAGGGCGTCGGCTTCCAGGACGTGACCGCACCCTGGTACCGCGAGTCCGAGGGCTGGGACCCGGTCGCGCGCATGCAGCACATCGACCTCTACACGTGGCTGCGCGGCGACATCCTCGTCAAGGCCGACAAGGTCACCATGGCCAACTCGATCGAGCTGCGGGTGCCGTTCCTCGACCCCGAGGTGTTCCGGGTCGCCGCCGAGGTGCCGCTCGACCAGAAGCTCACCGAGGGCACGACCAAGTACGCGCTGCGCAAGGCGCTCGCGAAGATCATCCCGCCGCACGTGCTGAACCGGCCGAAGCTCGGCTTCCCGGTGCCGATCCGGCACTGGCTGCGCGCCGAGATGTACGACTGGGCGCGCGGGATCATCGCCGACTCGCAGACCGGTCACCTGCTCGACAAGAACGCCGTCATGGACCTGCTCGCCGAGCACAGGTCCGAGCAGTTCGACCGCAGCCGGCAGCTGTGGAGCGTGCTGTGCTTCATGATCTGGCACGGCATCTTCGTCGAGGGCCGGATCACCCCGAAGGTGCCGGAGCCGGTGTACCCGGTCCGCCTCTGACGAGTGGCCTTGGCGACACAGCAACGTGAAATGCTTGTTAGTTGCCATAGGCTAACGAAGTGGCCACCGTGGGGAGAAGCGCGCGCTCGACGTTCGTGATCGACACGCGACCGTTGAAGATCGTCGCGTACCGCCGGTTGTGGCTGTCCACGATCGTGACGGCGGTGGGCTCCCAGCTCACCGCCGTCGCCGTGCCCAAGCAGGTCTACGACCTCACCGGCTCGTCCGCGTGGGTCGGCGTCGCGGCGGGTGTCGCGCTGGTGCCGCTGCTGGTCTTCGGGCTCTGGGGCGGCGCGATCGCCGACACCGTCGACCGCCGCAAGCTCATGCTCGTCACCAACGTCGGCATCGCCGTCTCGTCGGTGCTGCTCTGGGTGCAGGCCGCGCTCGACGTCGGCTCGGTGTGGCTCGTCATCGCGTTGCTCGGCCTGCAGCAGGTGTTCTTCGCGGCCAACTCGCCCGCGCGTTCCGCGGCGATCGCCCGGCTCGTGCCGGCGGAGCTGCTGCCGTCCGCCGGTGCGCTCGGCTCCACGGTGATGCAGTTCGGTGCGGTGCTCGGGCCGCTGCTCGCGGGCGCGTTCATGCCGATCGTCGGGCTCTCGACGCTCTACCTGGTCGACGCGATCGCGCTCGTCGTCACGGTCTACGCGGTGTGGAGGCTGCCGCCGATGCCCCCGCTCGACGGGGTCGTGCGGCGCGCCGGGCTGCGCGACGTGCTCGACGGGTTCGTCTACCTGTGGGCGCAGAAGGTGCTGATGGCGAGCATGCTGCTGGACATCATCGCGATGGTGTTCGGCATGCCGCGGGCGCTGTTCCCGGAGATGGCCCAGCACACGTTCGGCGACCCGGCCGGCGGCGGGTTCGCGCTCGGCGTGATCTTCGCGGCGATCCCCGTCGGCGCCGTGGTCTGCGGGCTCACGTCCGGCTGGATCTCGCACGTCAACCGGCACGGCGTCGCGCTGACGCTGGCCGTCGTGGGCTGGGGCCTCGCGATCACCGGCTTCGGCCTCGCCGGCTCGCTGTGGGTCGCGGCCGCGTTCCTCGCGCTCGCGGGCGCGGCGGACATGGTGTCGATGGCGTTCCGCGGCGCGATCCTGCAGTCCGCCGCGACGGACGAGATGCGCGGGCGGATGCAGGGCGTCTTCATCGTGGTCGTCGCCGGCGGCCCGCGGATCGCGGACCTGTTGCACGGCACGGGAGGCGCGGCGTTCGGCACGGCCGCGGCGGTGTCGGTCGGCGGCGCGCTCGTCGTCGTGGCGAGCGTGGCCATGGTGGCCGCCCTGCCGGCGATCTGGCGCTACCGCGTCAACTCCGCGGACTGATCTCGTTCGCACCCGGCACGGAGATCGTCACCTCGCTGCCCCAGTCGGAGAACCGCGCCTCGTCGACGATCGTCGCGTCCTGGAACTGCGTCGAGAACTCGATCCGCGTCGGCAGGTCGTCCGAGTGCATCTCGACCTCGGCCACCGAGCCCGCGACGCCCTGGTCGAGGGCGAGCTTGAGCTCGTTGCGCAGGGCCTCGTCGGTGAGGGCGTCGTAGGCCTTGCGGTAGTCGACGGCGATGACGTACTTCGTGCGGTCCGCGACTTCGGTGATCAGCTGCATCGAGCCGCCCGCCTCGATCACCGGCAGGTGGTAGGTCGTGAACACGGCCTGCTGGTAGATCACGTCGTGGTAGCCGAGCAGGGTGGTGGTGAACTCGTCGTCGTCCGCGCGGGCGAGCTTCACCCAGGGCTTGTCCTGCGGCAGCCCGAACACCGCCGCCGGCAGCTTCACGAACGCGGCGTCGCGCGCCGTCGAGACGTACCGCAGCTCCTGCGGCTGGCCGCCGGACTGGACCGGCCGCGAGGTCGTCGCGTCGATGCCCGGCACGTCGTCCAGCCGCACCGAACCGGTCGCGGGAGCCGTGACGCCGCCCGCGGTCGGCGGGGCGATGGTGAAGCGGTAGGTCTTCTTCTCGCCCACGGCCTTGCGCACGGCCGCCACGAAGCTCTTCACGTCGGTGTGCCGGTCCGACGTGGCCGGTGCCGGCTCCGAGCACGCGGTCAGGACGAGAGCGGCGACGAGCAGGGTTGCCGTGCGTTTCATGCTTACACCATATGGGTGAGGTACCGAGCTGTTCACGCTGGTGTCCAGGCAAAACAGGCAGAATCTTCGGGCATGGCTGAAGCGACTCCACAAACGGAGCAACCAGAGCTACACCGGGCAATAGGCCCGAAGCTGCTGCTGTTCTTCGTCGTCGGCGACATCCTCGGCACCGGTATCTACGCGCTCACCGGCAACGTGGCCGGCAAGATCGGCGGCGCTCTCTGGCTGCCCTTCCTGCTCGCGTTCGTGGTGGCGTTCCTGACCGCGTTCAGCTACCTCGAACTGGTCGGGAAGTACCCCAAGGCGGCGGGTGCGGCGCTCTACACGAACAGAGCGTTCGGCATCCACTTCCTGACGTTCATGGTCGCGTTCGCGGTCATGTGCTCGGGCATCACCTCGGCGTCCTCTGCGGCGCTCGCGTTCGGCCGCACCTACCTGCGGCAGTTGCTGGTGGAGTTCTTCGACGTCACCCTGAGGGCGGAGTCGCTGGTGTTCACCGGCCTCGCGGTGGTCTTCATCGCGGCGCTGGCGATCATCAACTTCCGCGGCGTCTCGGAGTCGGTCAAGGCCAACGTGGTGCTGACCTGCATCGAGCTGTCCGGTCTCGTCATCATCATCCTGATCGGCGCGTACGCGGTGGCGGTCGGCGACGGCGAACCGTCGCGGCTGACCGAGATCCACGTGCCGGACGGCTCGAACATCGCGCTCGCGGTCACCTCGGCAACGGCGCTCGCGTTCTTCGCGATGGTCGGCTTCGAGGACTCGGTCAACATGGCCGAGGAGTGCAAGAACCCGGCCAAGATCTTCCCGCGGGCGATGCTCGTCGGCATGGCCGCCGCGGCGCTGATCTACGTGCTGGTCGCGATCACGTCGTCGTTGCTGATCCCGTCCGACGAGCTCGCGAAGGCCAGCAGCGGCGCGTTGCTGAAGGTCGTCACGGTCGGCGCGCCGGGCTTCCCGCTGTGGATCTTCGCGCTGATCGGCCTGCTGGCCGTCATCAACTCGGCGCTGATCAACATGCTGATGGCGTCGCGCCTGCTCTACGGCATGGCGAACGAGAAGATCATCCCGAGCTTCTTCGGCACCGTGCACCCGTTCCGCCGCACGCCGTGGATCTCGATCGTCTTCACGACCGGTGTGGCGGTGATCCTGGTGTCGACGGCGGACATCGGGAAGCTCGGTGGCACCACGTCGTTGCTGCTGCTGATCGTCTTCACCATCGTCAACGTGGCGTGCCTCGTGCTGCGCCGCGAGAAGGCGGACCACAAGCACTTCCGGGCGCCCACGTGGGCCCCGGTGCTCGGCGCGATCACGTGCGCGTACCTCGCGATGCCGGTGCTGTCCGGCCGGCCGTGGGACGACTACAAGATCGCGGGCTGGCTGCTGCTCGCGGGCCTCGTGCTGTGGGGCATCAACCGCGTGCTGCACGGCAAGGTCGAGACCTACCCGGAGAAGCTCGGCAAGTAGCGCTACTCCAGCAGGTGCCTCAGGAACCGGCCGGGCTCGCCCAGGAAGTTGCGGGTGAGCGCGACCGGTTCCGCCGTGTCGTAGGAGACCTCGTCGATCGTGTCGGTGATCTCCAGGATCGTGGCGCCCGGCGCGGCGAGCAGGATCGGCGAGTGCGTGGCGACGAGGAACTGCGAGCCCGCCTCGACCAGTTCGTGCATGCGCCGCAGGACCGTGAGGCAGCCTTTGACCGAGAGGGCCGCCTCCGGTTCGTCGAGCACGTAGAGGCCCTTGGGTCCGAACCGGTGCGTCATCAGGTCGATGAAGCTCTCGCCGTGCGACCGCTCGTGCAACGACCTCCCGCCGTAGGAGGCGTGGATGCCACCGCCGATCCGGTCGATCTCGGTGATCACGTTGTAGAACGACTCGGCCCTGAGGAAGAACCCCGTCCTGGGCTTCCTGACGCCCCAGCGCAGCGTCAGGTGGTCGCCGAGCGACGACTCCGTCGCCTTCGTCGCGAAGCGGAACGACTGCGTGCCGCCCTCCGCGTTGAACCCGGCCGCCACCGCGATCGCCTCGACGAGGGTCGACTTGCCCGCGCCGTTGTCGCCGGTCAGGAACGTGACCGGGCTGGTGAGCTCGAGCGGGTGCGCCAGCAGGTGCCGGACGGCCGGCAGCGTGAACGGGTAGCGGCGGGTGTCGTGCCGCTCGTCCAGGCGGACCTGGCTGATGAACGTCACGCCAGCCGGGCCAGCTCGACCGGGTCGTGGGCGGAGAACACCTCGACCTCGCCCCGCGCCTTCAGCTCCCGCAGACGCTCCACATTGGACAGCCGCTGCTCGCGGATCGTCTCGGTCTGCCTCGCGGTGAGCTTCAGGGCGAAGATGCTGCTGGGCGGCGTCTCGACCTCGCCGCGGTAGAAGTAGGCGTCGCCCGCGTGCAGCAGCCAGCCGTCGTCCGACCTGACCGCGATGCCCGTGTGCCCGCGCGTGTGGCCGATCAGCGGAACCAGCAGGACGTCCTCCGGCAGCCCGTCGATGCTCCGGACGGCCTCGAAGCCGTGCCACCTCTCGCCTTCGGCGCGATGGGTCTCGAAGGTGACGCCCTCGCGCTGCGCCTTCGGGTACCTGGCCTTCTCCTTCGGGCCCTTCGGGTTCGTGGCGGCCTGGAGCTCGGTGTCCAGCACGTGGACGGTGGCCTTCGGGAAGTCGCGCAGGCCGCCGGCGTGGTCCATGTCGAGGTGCGTGAGCAGGACGTGCCGCACGTCGTCGGCCGTGTACCCGCGCCGCTCGACCTGCGAGATCGCCGTCTCGTTGATGTCGAGGACCGGCTTGAGCAGCGTGCGGCTCAACGGGTCGATCGTCGCCTTCGGGTCGCTCACCTCGTGCGTGCCGAAACCGGTGTCGACCAGGACCAGCCCCTGGTCGGTCTCGATCAGCAGGCAGTGCGCGACGAGCCCGCCCGCGACCAGCGGCGGGCGCATCGTGCCGCAGTTGAGGTGGTGAACCTTCATGGACGGATCCTTCCGTTGGCCCCGTAGGCTTCGCCTCATGCTGGGGATCTCGTACGAGGGTGCCACCGCCGTGATCACGACCGTGGGGGCGGGTCTGCGCTCGTTCACGGTCGGAGGTGTTCCGTACGTCGAGACGTTCGGAGCCGACGAGAAGCCCCCGATGAGCGCCGGTGCCGTGCTGGTGCCGTGGCCGAACCGGACCGCCGGCGCGGTCTGGGAACTCGACGGGGTCCGGCAGGAGCTCGAGGTCACCGAGCCCGCTCGGGGCAACGCGATCCACGGGCTGCTGCGGCGGCAGCCGTGGGAGGTCCTGGAGCACACCGGCTCGCTGGTGTCGCTCGTCGCCCGGATCTCGCCTCAGCCGGGGTGGCCGGTGGCGTTGCGGGTCACCGTCTCCTACGCCTTGGACGACCATGGGCTCACGGTCACGCACGGGGTGAAGAACATCGGGTCGGTTTCCACGCCGTTCGGGGTGGGGACGCATCCCTACCCGCGGGCCGGGAATGCTGCCACCGACTCCTGCACCCTGACTCTCGCCGCCACCACCGTGCTGCCGCTGGACGTCGAGCGGATGGTTCCCTCCGGACCTGCCGTGCCCGTGGAGGGGACCTCGTTCGACTTTCGCGGTGGGCGGGGGTTGGCCGGTGTTCGGCTGGACACGCCGTTCGGCGGGTGTGAGCCCGCTGAGGACGGGCTGATCCACCACACGCTCACGGGTGACGGGGCCGGGGTCGAGGTCTGGGCTGATCCGGCGTTCCGGTGGGTTCAGGTCTACACGCCGGAGTCCTACCCCGGGCGGGGGCGGGCCGTGGCTGTCGAGCCTATGACCTGTCCTCCCGATGCTTTGAACTCCGGGGTTGATTTGATCTGGGTCGCTCCTGGGGAGAGCTGGGGGGCTCGGTGGGGGATTCGGCCGCTTTTGTAGTTGTTGCGGGTGGTTGCGTTGCGGGTTGCGGCTGGGCGGGTGGTCACCGGGCGGATGCGGCTGGGCGGGTGGTTGCCTTGCGGGCGGCCGGCTTGCGTTGCGTGCTTCCCCTCAGGGGCTCTGCCCCCGAACCCCCGGCAATCTGATCGGGGGCACCGCGCCCTCGGCGG
>NZ_JBHXCW010000295.1:0-8555 GCF_042725365.1 Lentzea sp. NPDC060358
ACCCGGACGGCGCCTCCGTGCGGAAGTACGCGCCCGACTCGACGGACATCACGCCGATCGTCGACCACGCGGTCGAGCGCCAGGTCGCGCTCGACCGCTACCAGGCCATCAGGTCCTGAGGGCCTCGCGGAGCTTCACACGGGCGCCGGTCCTGAGCACGGCGTTCGCGTAGACCTTGCCGCCCAGCCAGGTGATCGCCGCGATGGCGACCAAGGCGAGCGCGACGGCCAGCAGCACCTGCCACGCCGGCGCGACGCCCAGCGCCATCCGGCCCGGCATCAGGATCGGGGCGAACGGCGGCAGCAGCGACAGCACCGTGACGGTGGTGCCGGACGGGCTGCCGATCATCAGGTTGATGCCGGCCACGAACGCCACGATGATCGTCATGCTGATCGGCGTCAGCACCGACTGCAGCTCCTCCTGCCGCGGCACGAGCGACGCGGCGGCCGCGAACACCGTGGCGTACAGGAAGAAACCGAGCAGGTACCAGAGCACGCCCGTCAGCAGCGCCGCCCCGCCGAGCGTCCCGACGTCGACGACGTCGAACGCCGACGAGAGCACCAGGCCCACCGACGAGATCACCAGCAGCTGCAGCAGGCCGACCGCGCCGAGGCCGATCACCTTGCCCAGCAACAACTGCCACGGCCGGACGGTCGCGAGCAGGATCTCCACGACCCGGCTGGACTTCTCCTCGACCACGCCCTGCGCGACCATCGTCCCGTAGACCAGCAGCGAGTAGTACAGCAGCGCGGCCACGATCAACCCGATGGCGAGGCGCTGACCTCGTTGCGGGTCAACGGGTTCCAGCGCCGTGACGGCCACCCTCGCGTTCGCGAGGCTCTCCGCGACCTCCTGCGGGGTGATGCCCGCCTCCGCGAGCTGCGCGGTCAGCACCTGCTGGCGCAGCACGTCGTTCAGCGCCGTCGTCAGCACCTCGTCGCCGGAACCCTTGACGATCATCTTCAGCTCGGGCGGCGCACCGGTCACCAGCGCGTCCAGCCCGCCGTCGCGGACCTCCTGCTCGGCGTTGCCCGCGGTCGTGACGTCGCGCGTCTCGACCTCGATGCCGAACGACTTCGCCTTCTCCTTCAACGGGTCCGCGAGCTGGGTCGCCTGGCCGGAGAGGCCGACGACGCTGTGCTGCCGGTCGTCGAACAGCACCGACTGCAGCACGACGTAGCCGGCGAGCACGGCGATGATCACCGCGGTGCCGACGAGGAACGACCTGGTGCGCACCTTCGTGACGAACTCGCGCTTCGCCACCAGCGCCACCGAACGCGACGACGTCATGAACTCCTGCTCTCGGTGGTCACGACGTTGCGGAACAGCTCGGTCAGCGCCGGGCGCTGGCGGGAGAACTCGTGCACGGGACCCGCGGCGAGCGCGGCGTGCAGGACGGTCTGGTCGTCGGTGCCGTCGGCGAGCTCGAGGACGCAGCGCGTCCCGTTCTCCTCGACCACCCGCACGCCCTCCAGCGTGGCAGCCCACCCGGTCGAGGGCGACTCCACGACCAGCCTGGCAGCCCCGCCGGAGCGGAGCTCGTCCACCGTCCCGCTCGCGACCATCGAACCGGCGCTCACGATGCCGACGCGGTCGCACAGCCGTTCGACCAGGTCGAGCTGGTGGCTGGAGAACACCACCGGCACCCCCGACGACGCCTTCTCGCGCAGGACCTGGCTCATCACGTCCACGGCGACCGGGTCGAGGCCGGAGAACGGCTCGTCGAGCACCAGCACGTCCGGCTCGTGCACCAGGGCGGCGGCCAGCTGGACGCGCTGCTGGTTGCCGAGGCTCAGGCGCTGGACCTCGTCCGTGCGGCGGTCGCGCAGCCCGAGGCGCGCGATCCAGTTCTCCGCGCTCGTGTGGGCGGAGTTCGTGCCCATGCCGTGCAGCTCGGCCAGGTAGACGAGCTGGTCGAGGACCTTCATCCGCGGGTAGAGCCCGCGTTCCTCCGGCATGTACCCGATCCGGCGGCGCGTGTCCAGGTCGACCGGTCTCCCGTTCCACCGCACCTCGCCGGAGTCGGCCGCGAGCACGCCCAGCGCGATGCGCATGGCCGTGGTCTTCCCGGCGCCGTTGCTTCCGACGAACCCGAAGAGCTCGCCCGCGCGCACGTCGAACGACATGTTCCGCAGGGCCACGACCTCCCCGTAGCGCTTGGAGATCCCGTCGATCTCCAGCACCCCCTCAGGCACGGTGCACCCCTTCGTTAGCCCGGATGGCGGTAATCCGACTCAAAGTATCGATGAGCAGGGAACGGGTGAAACGATACGGGCGTCTACGGCGAATCGAACGAACGACCAATTCACTCAACGGGGGTGACCATGCAGCCCATTGACCCGGACCAGTGGCTCGCGACGTACGGGGCCAGGATCGAGCAGGCGAAGCAGAACGCTGAGCAGGCCCGCGACCAGCTCGGAGGGGTGGGCGGGAGCGCCAGCTCGCCGGACGGCCTGATCACGGTGACGGTCAACGCCACGGGCGTGCTGACCGACCTCCGGATCAAGCCGGAAGCCCGCGGCATGGACCCCGGCGAGATCGCATCGGCAGTGCTCGCGGCCTCGACGAAGGCCCAGCGGGACGCCTCCGGTCGCGTCGTGCAGATCATGACGGACTTCGTCGGCGACAGCCCCGCGCTCGAGTTCGTGAAGGCGCAGATGCCGAACGGATACGCGGGCGACGGAACCGACGAGGAAGAACCGAAGTCGGAGTTGGAGCGCAAGGACACGCGGCCCGACGACGAGTACTTCACCAACCCGCCCGACGTCATGGCCTGAGTGCAGGAGGGGGTAGGCGATGCAGTCTTCACACTTCAACATCGATCTCGATGAGCTGAGATCCCACGCCGCGAGCGTGGACCGGCTCATGGAGAGGATGCGCAAGGCCACCGAGACGTGCGATCCCGGCGCGCTCACGACCGAGGCCTTCGGCGTCTTCCTCGGGTTCCTGGCCCAGAAGGTCCTCCAGGAGGCCGGTCTGTCGCAGGACGGGCTCGGCAAGGCCGCCAACTCGCTCATGGACATGGGCCAGGGCCTCAAGCAGACCATCGAGCAGTACGAGCAGGTCGACCTCGACAACATGTTCGGCTTCAAGGGAGGCCGGGGATGAACGCCCCCGCGACGCAGTCCAGCGGCCAGGACACCCAGCAGCTGATCAGCAACATCACGAACACCTACTCGGCCATCGAGCGGGGTGACTGGGTCAACGCGGGCCTCGGCATCGCGAACTCGGCCATGGGCATCGTCGGCATGGCCTCGAACCCGCTGAGCGGCTTCCTGTCCGCCGGGTTCAGCTGGGCCATCCAGCACGTCGACTTCCTGCGCGAGCCGTTCGACGTGCTGCTCGGCAGCCCCGAGTCGATCGCCAGGATGTCGCAGTCGTTCCAGAACGCCGGCAAGCAGGTCCACGAGATCGCCGCCGAGTACCAGAAGATCTGCGTCTCGCAGACCCGCGAGTGGCAGGGCAGGGCGGCCGACGGCTACCGCGCCGCCGCCAAGAAGCACGCGGGCGGCCTCGAGACGCTCGCGAAGTCCGTCGAGGGCATCGCGGGAGCGGTCAAGGGCGCCGGTGAGCTGGTCGGCACCGTCCGCAAGATGATCATGGACCTGATCAGCCAGGCCGTGTCCGACATGGTCATGAAGATCATCCAGTGGCTGGCGGCGTCGTTCCTGACCTTCGGCGCGGCCATCGCGGGCGCGATCGCGGACATCGTCACGACCGCGGTCAACTACGCGAAGAAGCTGGCCGACTTCCTGCAGAAGCTCGTCGGCTCCGTGCAGAAGCTGATGAACCTCATCAAGCAGGTCACCAACATCGCGAAGATCGCCGAGCAGGTCATCGACGCGATCTCCTCGATGGCGAACACGGGCAAGGGCGGCGGCGGCATCAGCCGGCCGACCGCCGGCGGCTTCGACGGCCTCGGCAGCTCCGAGCAGGACCGGGCCCACGGCGGCGCCGGCGGCACGTTCACCAGCGGCGTGAGCGGCGCGGCGCCCGGCCGCAACACCGGTGGCGACGGCCTGAGCAACGTCCGCCCTGGCTACCAGGGCGGCGACGCGACCGGCTGGCAGGGCCCCTACGGCCAGGGAGCGGGTGTCGGCGCCGGTCCGTCCGTCCGGCCGATCTACACGCCTCCTGGCGCCTCACAGGGCGGCGCGGGCGGTGGCGCCGGTGGCGGTGCGGGTGGCGGTGGCGGCCAGGTCGGCTCGCCCTACACCCCGTCCGGTGCCGGTGGTGGCGCCGGTGGCGGAGCGGGCACGGGCACCGGTCCGGGTCGCTGGGTGCCGGGCCACTGGGAGCCGGACACCACGACGGCGGCCGGCGGCGGCGTGGCCAAGCCCCCGTCGATCGGCACCGTGCCGACGATCGGCACCATGCCGACGACCGGGACCGGCGACTGGTACCGCCCGACGACGACCGACCACAGCGCGTCCGCCTCGTCGGCGGCCGGCGGTGGTGGCGGTGGCGGAGGCGGCGGCATCCCCAAGGGCATGGGTGGCGGAGGCGGCGGCATGCCGGCGGGCCTCGGCGGCCCGGCCGGTGGTGGCGGCGCCGGTGGCACCGCGGCGACCCAGTTCGGCGGCGCGGCCGGTGTCATGCAGCAGGGTTCCACGGGGGGTGCGGCCGCGGCCGGCGCTCCCGCCGGTGGTGCCCCGCGCGGCCCCGGTGGTGGCGCGGGCGGCGGCATGATGGGCGGCATGCCCATGGGTGGCGCGGCCGGCGGCCAGCAGGGCGGCGACGGCGAGCACAAGCGGAAGGTGCGGATCGAGGGCGACGCGCTCGTCGAGCCGCCCAGGGCCGCGAAGCCGGTCATCGGCGAGTGAGAACTCCGCACTGATGTTCTTGCGCTGAGAACGGGGCGTCCCGCACGGGGCGCCCCGTTCTTCGTGCTCAGACCGCCGCGAGCAGCTTCGCGATCTCCGGCGCGGCCTTCGCGCGGTCGGCGGGCACCAGGCCGATGCGGGTGCGCCGGTCCAGGACGTCGTCGGCGTCCAGCGCGCCCTCGTGGGTGATCGCGTGGACGACGTCGGCCTCGGTCACGCCGGGGGCGATCGGCGTGGTCGGCGCGGGCCGGTCGTCGACCAGCCGGATGTCCTTGGTGCGGCACAGGACCTGCGTCAGGTTCGTCGCGTCGACCGCGTCCGCCGCCATCTTGCGGTAGGTGGTCAGCTTGCCGCCGACGACCGTGATCACGCCGTTGGGCGCCCTCAGCACCGCGTGATGGCGCGACAGGTCCGCCGTCGTGCCCTCGGCCTCCAGCAGCGGGCGCAGGCCCGCGTAGCTGCCGATCACGTCCGCCCGCGTCAGGTCCCGCTGCAGGACGGCGGAAGCGGTCCGGAGCAGGAAGTCCACGTCGGAGTCCGGGACGCCGGGCACGTCCGGGATCTCGTCGACCGGCTCGTCGGTGAGACCCAGGTACGCGCGGCCGTTCGCCTGGGGCAGCAGGAACGCGTAGCGGTTGCGCTCGCCGGACACCGGGATCGTCAGCGCGGTGCCGGTGAGCCCGGCGGCCCGCGCGTCCACGACGAGGTGCGAGCCGCGCGACGGGCGCAGCCGCACGGGCGCGAGCGAGCCGGCCCAGACGCCCGTCGCGTTGATCACGGCCCGCGCCCGGACGGTGAAGGTGGTGCCGGTGAGCGTGTCCTGGGCTTCGGCGCCGTCGCCCTGCAACGCCAGGACCTTCGCGCGCGTGAGGATCTTCGCCCCGTACCCGGCGGCGGTGCGGGCCAGCGCCACGACGAGCCGGGCGTCGTCGACGAGCTGGCCGTCGTAGTTGAGGAGACCGCCGGTGAGGTTCGCCGGGTCGAGTCCGGGAACCAGCGCCAGCGCCTCGTGCTTGGGCACCCGGCGCGGCCGCGGCAGCACCGAGGCCGGTGTGCCGGCGGCGATGCGCAGCGCGTTGCCCGCCTTCAGCCCGGCCATCACGAAGTGGTTCGAGCCGGCGTGCAGCGGGAAGAGCATCGGCAGCGTGCGGGTGAGGTGCGGTGCCGTCCTGGTCATGAGGACGCCGCGCTCGACCGCGCTCTCGTGGGCGAGCAGCACGTCGCCCCTGGCGAGGTAGCGCAGCCCGCCGTGGACGAGCTTGCTGGACCACCGCGACGTCCCGAACGCCAGGTCGTGCGCCTCCAGCAGGACGACCCTCAGCCCGCGCGAGGCCGCGTCGAGCGCGACACCGGCGCCGGTGACCCCGCCGCCGACCACGAGCACGTCGGCGACCTCCCGCGGGGCCGCTTCGAGGTCCTGCTGCCTGCGGGTGGCGTTCAGGGACGTGTTCACGGCTTCAGCGCTCCGTCCAGCTGCTTCGCCAGCTCCTCGATCAGCGGGACGAAGTCGAGCCCGGACGTGGCGGGCCGCGTCGACAGCACCATCGACTGCGTGGTCAGCAGCACGATGCGCGCCTGCGTCTTGGCGTCGCCGAACCGGATCGACCCGTCCACGTGCCCCGCCTCGATCTGCCCGACGAGGAACTGCTCGACCAGCCGCTGCGTGCTGCCCAGGCGGTCGGTGAGGTACGGGAGCATCAGGTCGGCGTCGAGCTGCAGGACGCGCTGCATCAGCGGGTTCGACGACAGCAGCCGGATGGCGTCGATGGACCGCCGGATGAGCTGCTCGCGCGCGTTGCCCTCCCTGGTGGCGTTCTCGACCGCCTCCAGCAGCGTGGCGAACTCGCGCGTCATCAGCGCTCGGACCAGGTGGTCCACGTCGGGGTAGCGCCGGTAGAGCGTCATCCGGCTGACGTTGGCGCGCTTCGCCACGTCGGTGAGGGTCGTTCTGCGCACTCCCACTTCGAGCACGCACTCGCGGGTGGCGTCGAGCAGGGCGTCGTGGGTGTGACGTTGGGACGTCATGTGTAACACTGTAGCAGTGACCAGGGCCAGATGGACTGCTGAGACGACACCGTTGCCCGAGCACGCGCTGTCGTGGCTCAGCACGCGGATCGGGCTGGGGGAACCGCTGCCGGAGGTACCGGTCGAGGTGCCCGAGTCCTCGCTGTCCGCGGACGCGTTCACGGCGCTGGAGGCGGTGAGCGCGGTGTCCCTCGACGCCGCGGACCGCCTCGGACGGGCCGGCGGGTTGTCCTACCTCGACCTGCTGCGGCATCGGGGGCACGGGACCCCGGCGGTGCCCGACGCCGTGGTGCGGCCCGCCTCGCCCGAGGAGGTCGCCGAGGTGGTGAAGGTCTGCGTCGAGCACGACCTCGCCGTGGTGCCGTTCGGCGGCGGGACCTCGGTGGTGGGCGGGGTCGAGGCCCTGCGCGGGTCCAAGCCGGCTGTCGTGGCCCTCGACCTGGCCGGGCTCGGGGCGCTGGTGTCCGTCGACCCGGTTTCCCGGGTGGCCGTGTTGCAGGCCGGGGTCACCGGGCCCGAGGCCGAGCGGTTGCTGGGAGAGCACGGGTTCACGCTCGGGCACGTGCCGCAGTCGTTCGAGCGGGCGACGATCGGCGGGTTCGCCGCCACCCGGTCCGCCGGGCAGGCCTCGTCCGGGTACGGGCGGTTCGAGGACATGGTGGAGTCGGTCCGGCTCGCCACCCCGGTGGGGGAGTGGGTGGTCGGTGCCGCTCCCGCTTCCGCTGCCGGGCCTGATCTGAAGCAGCTGGTTCTCGGCAGCGAAGGGGTGTTCGGGGTCATCACCGAGGTGTCGGTCCGGGTTCGGCCGCGGGCCGTTGCTCCTCGGTACGAGGGCTTCGTGGTCGACGGGTGGGAGGCCGGGGTCGATCTCGTCCGCACTCTCGCCCAGGCCGGGGCCCTCGCCGATGTGACCCGGTTGTCCGATGTGGACGAGACGGAGGTCGCTCTCGCCCTCGCCGGCTCGCGGGCCGGCGTCGTGCGGAAGTACCTGCGGTTGCGCGGGGTCCGGCAGCCCTGCCTGGTGATCCTCGGGTGGGAGTGCCGGTCTCGTTCCGCGACGATGTCCGCCTTGCGCGGGAAGAAGTTCGTTCGGCTCGGGCGGGCGATGGGGGCTTCCTGGGTGCACGGGCGGTTCAACGGGCCCCGGCAGCGGGATGCCCTGCTGGACGCCGGGATCTGTGCGGAGACGCTGGAGACCGCTACCCGGTGGTCCGCTGTTTCCGCGCTCCGGGAAGCTGTTCGGGAGGCCTTGCGTTCCGAGCTCGGGGATCCCGTGGTGATGTGCCACGTCTCGCATGCTTACGAGACCGGGGCTTCGTTGTACTTCACCGTTCTGGTGCCCCGGGATCTCCAGGATCCCGTGGGGCAGTGGGAGCGGGCGAAGGTCGCCGCTTCCGATGTTGTCTCCCGGATGGGCACCATCACCCACCACCACGCCGTGGGGCGGGATCACCGGGCGTGGCTGGAGGCCGAGGTCGGCGGGATCGGGGTGGGTGTGCTGCGGGCGGTCAAGGCCCGGCTCGACCCGACCGGGATCTTGAACCCCGGGAAGTTGATCTGATCGGGGCCGGCTGCTGTTTCGCGCTTTCCCCCGGCGCGCGGGCCCCCGGCGATCTGGTGGATTCCAGGGGTCGTTGCAACGCGGGTGATCAACTGGCGTGGGTCAGGAGTTTAGCCATGCGTTCGGCTGGGGTGTCCCAGCCGAGC
>NZ_JBHXCW010000296.1:0-8537 GCF_042725365.1 Lentzea sp. NPDC060358
GTCCCCGGTGGTGCGGGACCGGCAGACCCGCCGGACACGCGGAAGGCCCCCGCGCCGGAGCGCGGGGGCCTTCGGAATGCGTCTGGCCAGGCCGGACTCACATGCCGCCCGACAGCTTCTCGCGGAGCGCCGCGAGCTGCTCGTCGGAAGCGAGCGTGCCACCGGACTGGGCCGGGGCACCGACCGAAGCGGAAGGCGCGTCGCCACCGGAGGTGTAGTTGCCCGCACCCTCGGCCGAAGCCTCTTCCTCGGCCTCGGCGGCCTTGCGGATCTGCTTCATGTGGGCCTCGTAACGAGTGTGCGCCTCGGCGTACTGGCGCTCCCACTCCTCACGCTGCTTGTCGAAACCGTCCTGCCACTCCTGGGTCTCCGGGTCGAAGCCCTCGGGGTAGATGTAGTTGCCCTGGTCGTCGTACTCGGCGGCCATGCCGTACTGGGTCGGGTCGAACTCGGTGTCGACCGTGAAGCCCTCGTTGGCCTGCTTGAGCGACAGCGAGATCCGGCGACGGTCGAGGTCGATGTCGATGACCTTGACCATGACGTCGTCGCCGACCTGCACGACCTGCTCCGGGATCTCGACGTGGCGCTCGGCCAGCTCGGAGATGTGGACCAGGCCCTCGATGCCCTCGTCCACGCGGACGAACGCACCGAACGGAACCAGCTTCGTGACCTTGCCCGGCACGATCTGGCCGATCGCGTGGGTGCGGGCGAACTGGCGCCACGGGTCTTCCTGCGTGGCCTTCAGCGACAGGGAGACGCGCTCGCGCTCCATGTCGACGTCGAGGACCTCGACGGTGACTTCCTGGCCGACCTCGACGACCTCGGACGGGTGGTCGATGTGCTTCCAGGACAGCTCCGAGACGTGGACGAGACCGTCGACGCCACCCAGGTCCACGAAGGCACCGAAGTTGACGATCGAGGACACGACGCCCTTGCGGACCTGGCCCTTCTGCAGCTGGTTGAGGAACTCGCTGCGGACCTCGGACTGGGTCTGCTCGAGCCACGCGCGGCGGGACAGGACCACGTTGTTGCGGTTCTTGTCCAGCTCGATGATCTTCGCCTCGAGCTCGCGGCCGACGTACGGCTGGAGGTCGCGGACGCGACGCATCTCGACGAGCGAGGCCGGGAGGAAGCCGCGGAGGCCGATGTCGAGGATGAGGCCACCCTTGACGACCTCGATGACCGTGCCCTTGACGGGCTCGTCCTTCTCCTTGAGGGCCTCGATGGTGCCCCACGCGCGCTCGTACTGGGCGCGCTTCTTGGAGAGGATCAGGCGGCCTTCCTTGTCCTCCTTCTGGAGAACAAGCGCCTCGACCTCGTCACCGACCTTGACAACCTCGTTGGGGTCGACGTCGTGCTTGATCGACAGTTCGCGCGAGGGGATGACGCCCTCGGTCTTGTAGCCGATGTCGAGCAGGACCTCGTCCCGGTCGACCTTGACGATCGTGCCCTCAACGATGTCGCCGTCGTTGAAGTACTTGATCGTCTTGTCGATAGCTGCGAGGAAGTCCTCCTCCGTCCCGATGTCGTTGATCGCGACCTGCTTCGGCGCAGCGGCAACGGGGGCGGTGGTGGTGTCGGTGGACATTAGGTAGGTGGCTCCGGTACGGATTGGCATCGATTGGCTGGTGGTGGTGCGCGCGCAGCGACCCGGAAACCTTGACTCCGAACGGTTCTGGATCATGGGCAGCGCTAACCCACTACGCACGCGATATCGTACGCGGCTGCGAGACCCGCAAGCAAACCAGCCCCCATGTGAAGGAGCGGTGTGTCCAACCAGCACGCGAGCGCGGAGCAGGCGCTCGGCACGGCCGGGATCGTGAAGCGCGGAGCGGACGCCGCCGAGTCCCGCCTGGCGAACCGGATCTGGTGGGACGCGGACGCCGACGACTACCACGAGACGCACGGCGACTTCCTGGGCGCGGCCGACTTCGTCTGGTGCCCCGAGGGCCTGCGTGAGCAGGACACCCGCTTCCTGGGCGAAGTCGCTGGTCAGCGCATCCTCGAGGTCGGCTGCGGCAGTGCGATGTGCGCCCGTTGGCTCAAGGCCAACCACGCCGACGTGACCGCTTTCGACATCTCCGCGGGCATGCTCCGGCACGCCCGCAAGCACAACGAGGAGACGGGGGTCGACGTCCCGCTCGTGCAGGCGAGCGCCGACCAGCTGCCCTTCCGGGACGCGAGCTTCGACGCCGCCTGCTCCGCGTTCGGCGCCGTGCCGTTCGTGGCGGACGTGCGCGAGGTCTTCGCCGAACTGGCCCGAGTGCTCAAGCCGGGCGCGAGGTGGGTCTTCGCGGTGAACCACCCGATGAGGTGGATCTTCCCGGACGACCCCGGCCCGCTCGGCCTGACGGTGACGCAGTCGTACTTCGACCGCACCCCGTACGTGGAGGTCGACGAGGAGGGCCGCGCCACCTACGTCGAGCACCACCGCACGCTCGGCGACTACGTCCGCGCGCTCACGAGCACCGGCTTCGTCGTCGAGGACCTGGTCGAACCGGAGTGGCCGGCCGGGCACACCCGCAACTGGGGCCAGTGGAGCCCCCTGCGCGGCAAGCTCTTCCCCGGCACCGCGATCTTCCGGACCCGCCTGACGTCGTAACCTCACGCGCATGACCTCGGCACGCGGGCTCGTGGCGGCCCAGTCAGCACGTTTCGCGTCGCTGGACCCGTTGCTCCCGCCCGCCGCCGAACCACCGATGGACGGCCACGTGCTCACGGCGGCCCTCGCGGACGGCGCGCGCATCGCGGGGGTCGTCAGCCACCAGAGCTTCGAACCGCACTCGATCACCCGGCTGTGGTCGGCCGCGGAGGTGTGGGAGCTGCTCCCGCTCGTGGGCTCGACGCAGGGCATGGACGCGCTCCTGAGCCGGTGGCGCAAGCACCTCGACACCCAGGAGATCGGCGAGGACACGGCGTGCGTCGTGCACTGGCCGAGCCGGGACACGAGGGCAGCGCGCGCGTTCCTGGACCACGGCCTGGTGCCGCTGTCGGTGCTCGGCGTGAGGTTGCGCGCGCCGAACGACCACGCGCCGCGCACGCTCACGATCCGCCGCGCCACCCCGCACGACCTCGAGGCGGTGCTGGAGCTGTCGCTCGCGGAGCTCGAGTACTCGTCGTTCGTCGGCTCGACGGTCGTGCGCCCGGACGCGGCCGCCGTCAAACGACGCGCGCTCGCGGAGCGCCTCGACACCGCGAGCCCGATCTGGCTCGCCGAGCGCGACGGCGTCGCGGTGGGGCTGGCCGAGTGCGCGATCGTCTCGTCCGAGCCGGGCACGGCCGCGGAGGTGCGGCTGCCGCGCGGCCGCTGGGGCTACGTGAACTGCGTCTCGGTGCTGCCGGGCGCCCGCGGCACCGGCGTCGGCCGGCAGCTCGTCGCGCACGTCCACCAGGAGCTGCACCGGTCAGGCGTGGTGGGCACGTACCTCTACTACAACCCGCCGAACCCGTTGAGCAGCGTCTTCTGGCCACGGCAGGGCTACCGGCCGCTGTGGACCGTCTGGGAAGTACGCCCCGCCTCCGCCCTTAGGTGACCTATGTCCGGGTTGCAGCGCGCCCCCGCTCGGAGCAGAATTTGAACTGACCGGTCAGTTCAAAGGAAGGGCAGGGCAGTGGAGATCCACGCGAGCCGCGCAGGCGTCAACGGGGGCCATGGTCCCCTGCTCCGGCCGACCTCGCTGACCGTGCGGCCGGGCGAGCTGACCCTGGTCGCCGGCGAGCCCGGCACCGGTCACACCGCGCTCGGCCTGCTGCTCTCCGGCCGCATGAAGCCGTCCACGGGCACGGTCTCGCCGGACGCGAAGACGTTGCGCAAGCGGGTCGTGCTCGTCGACGCCCCCGAGGTGAACGAACCGGAGGAGTCGCTCAGCCTGGCCGCCGTCGTCGGCGAGGAGCTCGCGATGAACGGCATGCCCTCGGGCAAGAAGGCGGTGCACGACTGGTTGGTGGAGCACGCCGCCGACGAGCACGCATCCCTCCGCTTCGAACACGTGCCGGCGCAGACGCGGTGCGCGGTGCTGCTCGACCTGGCCGCCGCCCGCCCCGGCGTCACGGCGCTGGTCCTCGACAGCCCCGACCGCTACCACCCCGACCCGCGCGAGTGGTTCGCCCTGGCGAACGACCACGTGACCCCCGAACGGTCCGTCGTCGTCCTGTGCTCGAACTCCTCCGCTCACATCCTCGGCATCACGCACGCGCGCCTTGGTGAGGACAACGCCACCAAGATGGAGATCACCGCATGAGCGCCCTTCGCATGGCCTTCAACGAGCTGCGCCGGATCACCTCCGGCAAGCTCCCCAAGCTCGCCGTCCTGGCACTGGCCCTGGTGCCGCTGCTCTACGCGTCGCTTTACCTCTACGCCAACAAGGACCCGTACTCGAACCTCGACAACGTCCCCGCCGCGCTGGTCGTCAAGGACAAGGGGACCGAGGACGTCAACGCCGGTAAGGAGGTCTCGGACGAGCTCCTCAACGGCAGGAAGTTCAACTGGAAGGTCGTCGACGACGCCGACGAGGGCGTGCGCAAGGGCGAGTACGTCTTCGCGCTAACGCTGCCGGAGGACTTCTCCGAGGCGCTCACGTCCGCGGAACAGCAGAAACCGCGCCAGGGCGTGCTGACGCTGACGACCAACGACGCCAACAACTACCTCGGCAGCACGATCGCGAACCAGGTCGTGTCCGAGGTGCGCCGCGCTGTGACGGCGAAGGTCTCCACAGAGGCCGCCGACAAGCTGCTGCTCGGCTTCTCCACGATCCGCCAGGAGACCACCAAGGCGGCCGACGGCGCGACGAAGCTCGCCGACGGCGCCGCGCAGCTGCGCAACGGCGTGAACGACCTGGACAGCGGCCAGCGCCAGCTGCTCGACGGCGCCACGCAGGCGGCCAACGGCGCTGTGCAGCTCCGCGACGGCACGCACCAGCTGCGGTCGCAGACCTCGGTCCTGCCCGACAGCACCCGCCAGCTCGCGGGCGGCGCGCGTCAGGTCGCGAACGGCAACGAGACCGCGGCGACCCAGGCCGAGGAGTACGCGAAGAAGGCGCAGGCGCTGGTCGGCGTGCTCGACCAGGCCGACGGCGACATCGCGACCCGGTTGCGCGCCCTGGGCTTCACCGAGGACCAGGTGCAGCGCGTGCTCACCACGATCGGCCAGGTCCGCAAGCCCGTCGACGACGCCAACGGCAAGGTCCAGGGCGCGGCGGGCGACCTGCGCAAGCTCTCGAACGGCGCGGACCAGGTGGCCGACGGCGCCGAGCTGCTCGCGTCGAAGATGCCCGCGCTGGTCGACGGCGTCGGCAAGCTCGACGAGGGCGCGACGAAGCTCGCCGACGGCACGGCGCAGCTGCGCGACGGCGAGCAGAAGGCCGTCGACGGCACCACGAAGCTCAAGGACGGCGCGAACCAGCTCGCCGACGGCTCCGCCCAGCTGCGCGACGGCCTCACCGGCGGCGTGGACAAGATCCCGAACGCCGACGACCCGACCCGTGCCGCGATCGCGCAGGCCATCGGCGACCCGGTGGCGGTGCGCGGCCTGTCGCAGACGAAGGCGGCGACGTACGGCGCGGGCCTGGCCCCGTTCTTCCTCGGCCTGGCGACGTGGATCGGCGCGTTCGTGCTCTTCCTGCTGCTGCGCCCGCTCTCACGCCGTGCGCTCGCCGCCGGTCAGTCAGCTCTGCGTGTCGCGTTGGGCGGATGGCTTCCCGGTGCGTTGCTCGGCATCGTGCAGGTGCTCGTGATGTTCACGGTCGTGCGGTTCGTCGTGGACATCGAGCCCTCGAACCCCCTCGGCACGTTCGGGTTCCTCGTGCTGATGTCACTGACGTTCGTCGCGATCCTGCACGCGCTCAACGCCGCGTTCGGGGCCGTCGGCAAGTTCCTCGGCCTGATCCTGCTGATCCTGCAGCTGGTCAGCGCGGGCGGCACGTTCCCGTGGCAGACGATCCCGGTGCCGCTGTACCCGCTGCACTACGGCCTGCCGATGGGCTACGCGGTCGACGGCCTGCGCCACCTGATGTACGGCGGTGACCTGGGCATCGTGGGCCACGACGCAGTGATCCTTCTCGCCTGGCTGGTCGGAGCCCTAGCCTTGACGTCCGTGGCGGCCTACAAGCAGCGGGTGTGGACAGCGTCGAGGCTGAAGCCGGAGCTCGTGCTGTGAGCGCGCGGACGACGGCGACGAAGCAGAAGCTCTTCGACGCGGCGCTGAAGCTGGTCGGCGAACGCGGCGCGGCGTCGGTCACGGTCGACGAGATCGCGGCGGAGGCGGGTGTCGCCAAGGGCACGATCTACTACAACTTCGCCTCGAAGGACGCCCTGGTCGAGGCCCTGCTGCACCACGGCGTGGAGATCCTCGCCGCCCGGCTGCGCTCGGCCGAGAGCGCCGACGACTCGCTGGAGGCGCTGGTCGACGAGATGCTCGGCTTCTGGGCCGAGTACCCGGCGTTCGGCCAGCTGCTGGTCTCCGAGCTGTGGCGCACGCCCGGCCAGTGGCACGGCACCCTCTCGCTGCTGCGCGACGACATCGTGTCGATCGTGCGCGGCCAGATGAAGCGCCTGTCCGACGCGGGCCGGCTGCCCGAGGGCGTCGAGGTGGGCACGGCCTCGGCGGCGCTGTTCGGCACGCTGCTCGTGATCGCGCTCGACTGGCAGGTGTTCCAGCCGGAGCGGTCACGGGCGGAGGTGCGCGAGTCGGTCATGCTGCTGGTGCGCGGGATGCGCTCGGCGCGCTGACCCGCACGGTCACGCGCTGACGGGAACGGCTTCCTGCATCGCGGCGACCCGCTCGATCATCCGTGCCGCCAGGACGGCCGCGACGACCAGGCCCGCGCTGGAGACCGTCGACAGCAACGCGTGGTCGTCCGGCGCGGCGCGGCCGGAGACCAGGCCGAGCGCGTTCGAGCCGATGTAGGTGATCCACCAGCCGGTGACGAGACCGCTCTGGGGTCGCTGCTGGAGCCCGACCGCGGGCTGCGTCCGGTCCGACCCGCGCCAGATGTCCTGCATCACCGCGTACGGGATGACCAGGTTGCCGAACGGGATGATCCAGCCGACGACCACCCACATGGTCGTCCAGCGGTGCTGGTGCCTGGACGTGATGACGTCGGAGTTGAACCGTGCCCGGCGCATCCAGGCGATGAACAGCACACCCGCGACGACCTGCACCAGCAGCGCGACGAAGGTGGCGGCCAGGGCCGTGGCCTCGTCGACGGAGATCCACAGCAGCACGGCCGTGACGACCTGTGTCGCCGCGGAGAACGCGATCACCCACGTCGCCACCGTGCCGATTCCGCGCACGGGTCTGACAACCTCGGAACTCACGGGAACTCCCCCAGGAAAAACACACGTCCCCCGACGTCGTGGGGGACCCTACATCCTCATCACCGATCGGACGGTGAGGATGACCGAACGCGCGTCAGCGGACGTCCTCGTGGTGCAGCGACGGCGGCCGCCCCTCCAACGCCCGTTCGACGGCGTCGAGCACCGCACGGCTCGTGCGCTTCGACGCGTCGTGCGAGAAGTGTCCGAGCAGGACCTGCTGCGTCGGGTGCTGCAGCACGGGATCGGGCACCGGCGCGCAGGTGTGCACCTCCACCACCGGCGCCCCCTCGGCCAGGAGGTGCCGCACGGCCGTGAGAACGCTCGCGCGATAGCTGGTGTGCACCCACGCCACCACCAGGTTCACCGGGTGGCCCTGCAACTCGTCGGCGACCTCGGCCGCGAGGTCGGCGGGTCTCGCCCAGTCGGCCCTGACCCACGTCGGCCGATGGCCGCGGCTGATCGACGCGCGCGCCGCGCGGCCAGGGCCGTCGTCGGCCATCAGCGGCCGGGTCCGCGACGGCAGCACCACGCGCCACCCGCGTTCCAGCAGCTGCCCCGCGCAGCCCGCCAGCATTCCGGTCCCGCCGAGCACCAGCGCCGTTCTCACCGAGCACGCTCCTCCCCGACCGAGGCCAGCGGCCCTGCCAGCCACCGTTCGACCTGTGCCTGCCCGCGCAGCCGGACGACCACGACCTCTCCGGCCAGGGCGAGCACCCTGGCCCGGTTGCGCCGGTAGGACTTCCAGCCCCACCGCAGGATGTGCCCGGGGTCCGTGAACACCGACCACAGCGGCGATTCCTGGTTACCGTTCCACAACTCCACCCTGGCCGCGCGCCGTTTGACCGTGCGGCTCACCAGGCGCGTCATCACCGTCGTGAACGGGTGGTCGAGCCACACCACGGTGTCCGCCCGGCGCAGCAGCACGGGCCGCACGTCCTTGTACTGGTACTCGGTGACCCAGAGGTCCTCCTGCGCGAACGCGGCGACCTCGGCGGCGAACTCCGGGCGCGGTGTCCACCGCGGGCCCCAGTAGAGGCTGTCCAGCTCGACCCGGCGCAGGTCACGGCTGCGGGCGATGCGGAGGCAGAGAGTCGACTTGCCCGCTCCGGCGTTGCCGGCGACGAGGACGCGCCGCGGCACGTGCGGCAGCGGGTCGGCTGGTCCGAGCAACGGCATCGGGCCAGGCTAACGAAAAACGGCAGGGCCCCCGGGAAGTCCCGGAG